>NZ_JANSIH010000290.1:0-22302 GCF_047462075.1 Synechococcus sp. R55.2 | reverse complement strand
CTGACATAGCAGAGCACCAGGGATAATATCTGCGCCTGTTGGGGATAGAACCCAAAGGCAGACGGCGGGTGCTGGAGAAGGTCATTCAAACCCCGCAAGGCCAGGTGAGCAGCAGTCCTGCAGGAACCGGCGTGGTGGCAGATACGGCTCCTGCGGCAGGGGGCAGTGCCGGCCTGGATCTGGAGGTGCAGGAGGAGGTGCATCGGCTGCTGGCTCAGGGCTATCGCATCGGCTACGAATATGCCGACGAGCGCCGCTTCAAAACCTCTTCCTGGCAGAGTGGGCCGGCCATTCGCGCCACCCGCGGGCCAGAGGTGTTGGCTAAGCTGACGGCTGCCCTGGCGGAGCACCAGGGAGAATATGTGCGCCTGCTGGGGATCGATCCCAAAGGCAAACGGCGGGTCTATGAGCGCATAATCCAAACCCCTAGCGGAAAATCTGCTGCTGCTGCCGCGGCTCCTGCTTCTGCCCCCAAGGGATCCCCTTCTGGCACCCGCCTCAATGCCGAGGTGGTGGCTCAGGTGCAGCAGTTGCTCAGCCAAGGCTACCGCATCGGCACCGAACATGCGGACAAGCGCCGTTTTCGCACCTCTTCTTGGCAAAGCTGTAGCCCCATCGAGGCCACCCAAGTGCCGCAAGTGGTGGCAGCTCTGGAAGCCTGTCTGGAGGAACATCGCGGCGAATACGTCCGCCTGCTGGGTATTGACCCAAAAGCCAAACGGCGAGTGCTGGAGCAGATCATCCAAACCCCTTGAGGGATCCCAGCTTTTTTTGACCTCTGTTGGTTCAAGTCCAACCCCCCAGCGATGAGGAGCACCCTGTTGGCCTCTACTTTGCCCAACTCCATGACGCTCCGCACCTTGCTCGGCCAAAACGGCGAAACTCGCTATTTTGTCAGTGGTGAGGTGCAGGTGGAAGCTGGGGTGGGGATTGGGGCAGGGGTGCTGCTGCGGGCTAACCCCGGCTGTCGGATCTACATCGAGCGCGGCGCGTGTATCGGCATGGGATCCGTTCTGCACGCCTGTGGGGGATCCCTCATCGTGGAGGCGGGCGCAACCTTGGGAATGGGGGTGCTGGTGATCGGGCAGGGCACCATCGGCAAAAATGCCTGCATCGGCTCGGAAACCACGGTGCTGAATTGTTCGGTGCTCAGCCAAGCGGTTATTCCCCCCGGCTCGCTGATCGGGGATCCTACCTATGGTTTCGATCTCCAGGAGGCGGGCGGCAGCAAGCTCACCCCGGCAGAACCCTCGCCGGCGGCAGTGGAAATGGCTCCAGAGATGTCGCCTGAGCCGTCTCCCCCACCCAGTTCTCCGGTGGCCAATGTTGAAAAGCAAACCCGCCGTTGGCACCAAGAAAAATCCGACTCCCCAGAGACCAAAACCCATAAGCTCAATGGGATCCCTGGCCATTGGGAATTGGATCGCCTCTTGAGCAAGATTTATCCCCATCGACAGGTGCTCTCCTCTGGGGATAGCCGGCTCTAATGGCTAAACTGGCGTGAGTAGTTAGGATGCCGATGTCAACCTCCCTGGGCCTGATTCAGACGCGCAGCTTTCCGGTCATCGTGCGCATTGCCGACGCTATGACCAAGTCGGCAGGCGTGACACTGATCGGCTTTGAGAAAACCTCGGGGGGCTACTGCACAGCCATTGTGCGGGGGGGAATTGCCGATGTGCGCATTGCCATTGAGGAGGGCATTGAGCTGGCCCGCCAGTTTGACCAAGAGGAGATCTCCAGTTTGGTGATCCCGCGCCCCCTGCCCAACTTGGAAGTGGTACTGCCGATCAGCAGCAAGCTGTCTCAACTGGCACAAAACCGCGGCTACAGCCGCCTCAGTAACTTGGCCGTGGGCCTGCTGGAAACTCGCGGCTTCCCGGCAATGGTGGGAGCTGCCGATGTCATGCTCAAAACCGCGGATGTCCAACTGGCGGCCTACGAGACCATTGGGGATGGCCTATGTACGGCCATTATCCGCGGTACAGTGGCCAACGTGGCCATTGCCATCGATGCCGGCATGTACGAAGCAGAGCGCATTGGGGAATTGCACGCGGTGGCAGTGATCCCCCGCCCTCTGGACGAACTGGAGCAAGCGCTGCCCGTGGCCAGTTGTTTTGTTGCTCAACCGGTTACCCTGCCGGTAACCCTTCCTCAAGTTCAGGAACAGGAGGTGCAGCGCAGCGATACAGCCGTAGAGCGGATCCCTGTTTATCTGGAGCCGCCTGAAACTCCCTAGCCCCCTGAGAAACCCATCTGTTGCCCAAGAAAGCCGAGCAGGGCAGAGGAGAAAAATGCTAGGCTACTGGAAGACCTGGGTCCGTGCAGCTCCGACGCCCAAACCGTGTCAGGATCGGAAGATAGCAGCACCACGGGATGCTCTGAGCAGGCGCGTCAACCCGGGTCGCCCTTTGCAGCCCTACTTCTCTCTGCTGGGTTCTCTCCTCCTTGCCCTAGCAGCGCATTACACTATGTCCGAAACAGACAATCCCCTCGCCAACTGGGCTCAAAAAGCCTTTTACTTCGGCATGGGTTTGGCGGCTGTGGCGGCGGATAATGCTGCCAAGGTGGCCAGCAAAGCGGGTATCCGTCTGATGGAGTTGCGCAAGCAGGCGCAAGCTTTGGTGGACGAGCTGGTGGAGCGGGGGGCGATGACCGCTGAAGAGGCGCGGGCTTACATGGATGCCATCGCCGCCAACGCCAACCGCAAGGGAGAAGACAGACAAACTGCCGGTCCCCGCAAGATCACCATCGACGACATTAGCAATGCCGAGGGCGAGGCAGGCACGGCCATCGAACTTTCAGAAGCGGCCCGTTTGCGCCAGAAGATCGCCGAATTGCAAGCTGAGTTGGATCGCCTCAAGGGCAAATCTTGAGCGGAAGGACAGCCCGGCAGGAAGGTAGGAATGCATTGCTTCCTAGCTCCTCTCCCCTTTTGCATAGCGGAAGCGGTACCGCAGAGCACTTGGGAAGTGTCTCAACCTAACTTGAAATGACCCTAAAGATTGAGGCTACCGTCAGGTGGATCGTCTCTGTGAAGTGTTAGGGATCCTCGCCCTTTAGAGCCGGGGGCAGGTCAAGGTTGTTCATTTCAGAGGTTTCAAAAAACTGCCGTGAGACAGCTTGCAATTCTCCGTCGTCGGAGAAAAGATGGGAACACCCGCCTATCTGGGCAGGAGCATCTCAATCCAATCTTGTTGAGTTTGAGCTCAGGCAGCAGGAATGAGGATCCCGTCTTCCGAGAGAAAGCGGGAGCTGAGAAAGGGACGCAGCGCCTTGGGAATGCGAATCGAGCCATCCGGCTGTTGGTGATTTTCCAGCAGGGCAGCCAGAGAGCGCCCCACCGCCAAGCCAGATCCGTTCAGGGTGTGGACAAACTGGGTGCCTTTCTGGCCGGCTTCTTTGTAGCGCAGGTTAGCACGGCGGGCCTGAAAGTCCCAGCAGTTGGAGCAACTGGAGATCTCGCGGTATTGATTTTGGGAGGGGAACCACACCTCCAAGTCAAAGCAGCGGGCTGCCGCAAAGCCCAAATCGCCGCTACACAGCTCCACCACCCGGTAGGGCAGCTCCAGCATCTGTAAGATGGCCTCGGCATCCTGCACCAGCTTCTCGTGTTCGGCTTCCGATTGATCTGGGCGAGTGACCTTGACCAGCTCCACTTTTTGAAACTGGTGCAACCGGATCAGCCCCTTGGTGTCGCGGCCATAGCTGCCCGCCTCACGGCGAAAACAAGGGGTGTAAGCACAGAAGTAGAGAGGGAGGGACTCCGCAGGGATTACCTCATCCCGGTACAGATTGGTAAGGGGAACTTCCGCCGTCGGGATCAGCCACAGGTCGTCGTCAGCACAGCGAAAGCTGTCTTCGGCAAACTTGGGCAACTGCCCCGTCCCCTGCAAAGCGGCGCTGTTGACCAAAAAGGGTGGGATCACCTCGGTGTAGCCGGCTGCAATGTGGCGCTCCAGCATCATGGCAATCAAAGCCCGTTCCAGGGCCGCGCCCGCCCCTACCATAGCCACAAAGCGGCTTTGGGCCACTTTGACCGCACGGCCAATCTCCAGCAACCCCAGTTTTTCGGCAATCTCGTCATGGGGAAGGACAGGATGGGCCGGCTTTAGCTCCTCACCCCAGCGGCGCACCTCTACATTGTCGGCCTCATCTCGGCCAACTGGCACGCTGGGCAGGGGCAAATTGGGCAGGGTGAGCAGCCGAGCGCGAATCTCCTCTTCCAGCTCTCGTTCCCGCTGCTCCAGTTGGGCGATCTCGGCCTTGAGATCCACCCCCCGCTGCCGTAGGGCAGCCACTTCGGGGCCCTGGGGATCCGCCCCCTGGCGGAGGATCTCGCCGACTTTTTTGCCGAGACTGTTGCTTTCAGCCTGCAGGGATCCCTTGCGGGTCTCCAACTGCCGCCGCTCCCGATCCAACTGCAGGATCCCGTCCAGATCGACTGTGGCCCGGCGATTTTGCAGGGCTTGGCGTACTTGTTCAGGGCGATCCCGCAGCAGCTTCAGATCCAGCACAGAGACGGCCTACACTTAGCTCCAGATACCCGACTATTTCTTTAGCCAGCTAAACATGGCCCGCAGCTCCTTGCCCACCTGTTCGATGGGGTGTTCGGCCTCGCGCCGCCGCATCGCTGTGAACCCCGGCTTGCCGGCCTGATTTTCCAAGACAAACTCACGGGCAAATTGGCCGCTTTGGATCTCGGCGAGGATCCGTTTCATTTCAGCGCGGGTTTGCTCCGTGATGATGCGGGGGCCACGGGTGTAGTCGCCGTATTCTGCCGTGTTGGAGATGCTGTGGCGCATTTTCTCCAAGCCCCCCTCGACAATGAGATCCACGATCAGCTTCACCTCGTGCAGGCACTCGAAGTAGGCCAGTTCCGGCTGGTAGCCCGCTTCCACCAAGGTTTCAAACCCCGCTTTGATCAGAGCCGTCAGCCCACCGCAGAGCACCACCTGCTCGCCAAAGAGGTCGGTTTCGGTCTCTTCCCGGAAGGTGGTTTCCAAAATGCCGGCCCGCGTGCCACCGATGGCTTTGGCATAGGCCATGGCCCGCTCCCGTGCCATTCCCGAGGCATCTTGATAGACGGCAAACAGGCAGGGCACCCCTTCCCCCGCTTGGTAGGTGCGCCGCACCAAGTGCCCAGGGCCTTTGGGGGCAACCATGATGACATCCACGTCTGCCGGCGGCTGGATCTGCCCGAAGTGAATGTTGAAGCCGTGGGCAAAGAGGAGCACGTTCCCCGGCTGCAGGTGGGGACGGATTTCGCCCTGGAAAACGGCCTTTTGCACTTCATCGGGCAGCAAAACCATTACCCAATCGGCGGCGGCGGCAGCATCCGCCACCGTTTTGACCATTAAGCCGTCTTGCTCGGCTTTGGGCCAGGAAGGGCTGCCAGGGTAAAGGCCAACGATGACCTGGACACCGCTATCGCGCAAATTGAGGGCGTGGGCGTGGCCTTGGCTGCCATAGCCGATGATGGCAACGGTTTTATCGGCCAAAGGCTCCAGGTTGGCGTCGGTGTCGTAGTAGAGGCGGGCCATGGTCGAGCAGGGCGTGAGCAGGTGCTTGACTAGGATAGCAGGATTGGATCCAACTTGCTGACCTCAAGCGCCGTGATGAACAGTTTTCACCCACCTTAGGCGCTTGGGCTGTACACACATGCGAGCGGTTGTGGCGATCATAACCGGCAGCCAGTGGAGCATGTAGACCAAGCCCAGGGCGGTGTGCCACCAAAGTCGCCGTCCGCGCAAGCCCTCCACCTGGCGTAGCCCCCGGTAAAAAGCCACCGTCAGGCAGCCCATCACCAGAGCGTTCAAGGGGAGCAGCACCGAGGAGTGGCCCGTCAACAGCACCCAGAGGGTATCGGGAACCAAGGCCATCGGCAGCAAGTACTGAGAAATAAAGAAGGCCCAGAGATCTACTGTTTTGGCCATCCCCATGCGGCGACTGAGGATCCCTGGCCAGTAGTCGAGATAGCGCTGGTAGCCCCCTTCCGCCCAGCGGCAGCGCTGGTGCCAGAGGCTTTTCCAAGAGGTGACCCCTTCTTCGACGATGGCCGGCTCTGGCAGAAAGGCGATATCTACGCCCGCCAGGTGCAGCTTAAAGGTGAGATCCAAGTCGTCGGTGAGGGTGGCCTCGTTCCAGCCGCCGCACTTTTCCAAAACATCTCGCCGCACCAGTTGGCCATTGCCGCGTAGCTCGCCAATGCCCCTCACAGCCACGCGCTGCTGCTGGAAGTAAGCATCAGAGGCCATTTCCGCCACCTGCCCCAGAGTCCAGAAGTTGACGTTGGGGTTGCTCAGGGCCTTGCGCACCTGGACAGCGCCTACCGTCCGTCTGCTGAAACGGCTGCGCAGGCTTCCCACTTGAACAAACAAGGGCAGAGTGCGGGCAAGAAAATCCGAAGGCACCACAGCATCGGCATCGCAGACCAGGATGATCTCCCCTTGGGTGAGGGGCAGTACCTCGTTGAGGGCGCCGGACTTACCCCCGCCCCGCCCCGGCTGCCGCCGGTAAACCCGCAGATGGGGGATCCACTTTTGGGCTTCCCGCAGAACGTCAGGGGTGGCATCGCTGCTGTTGTCGTCGATGGCCCACAGCTCCAGATGGCTGGTGGGGTAACGGAGCTGGGTCAAGCTGTGCAACAGACGCGGGAGTACTGCGCTCTCGTTCTTGGCCGGGATCAACACAGCCACACGGGGCAAGGCCAGCCCGCCCAACTCAGAAAGCCCGCTCTGCCCATCCCGTTGCATTGGCAGGACAGAGTCATTGTTGTTAGGGTCATCGCTGTTATCTGTTGACCTGGGATCCCGGCGGGTCGCAGCGGCAGGAGGAAGTCTCAGAGGGGGCAGGGAGGTCGCCGGTTGCAGGCGAAATAAGCGGCTAATGTGGATCACCATGAACGTGGCCAAACCAACGGTGATCCAACGGGCCGTCGGCACCACATGCATCAGGCTGACCAACCCCCACACCATGGCCAGAACCAGCAGAGCCTTGAGACGGCGGCGCTGGGCTGAGGTGAGCAACCAATCGGGAAGATGAAGATCCTCGAGAGGCTCTGGCTCTGACCAGACGAACTCAGACATGGGAATCCTCCCCCGGGCGGCAATGTTACCCAACCTCGCCAGCCTGTGCGAGCGTTAACCCAAAGGCTGTTAAGAGGTTGTTACCTATTGTCACCCATTGTGTTGGCGAAACGGAGTTCTCGAGAACCTACAGGCGAGAAAAATTGGGGATCCCGACTGCCGCTTCTCCGGCAAGGGGGTGAGTAGCCTATGGGTTACCGCGAATCTCTTTGATCACCCCATCTTCCAGAAGGATCTCGACCTGCATTTTCTGGATCAGGTTGTCTCCTTTTTGGACTCGGAAGAAGCTCTCCACATTGCCCTGCAGCACTTCTTGGTTAAGCTCCAGGGTGCTCAGTTGGTTGATCTGCTGCAACAATTGGTTTTTCTGATCCAAGAGGCGGATTTTCTGCTCGTTCACGCGGCTTTTCACCGCTTCCACCTGTTGGAGCACTTGGGGGCTGTTGGGGTTGGGGCTCTGTTTCTCCAGTTCGGCAATAGCCCGCTTGCCCTGAAACTCCAGCTGTTGCATCTGAGCATCGGTGGCTTCGATCTGCCGCTCCAATTGCTCCTGCATTTCCTTTTTCCAAAGGGGTGTGACCACCACCTTAACGGGAATGTTGCGTTTGAGCAGTAATTGAGTGCCGTTGCTGACGTTGTTTTCTTCCATAAGACTCATCCAGGCAGACGACCAACCAAACCAGGGGCTTGTGCCCATTGTAGAAAGCTCCCCTCAAAAGCTCTGGGGTTGGGGAAGAGGAGCTTGACAGACCGGATCCTCCCCCGCCGAGCCGGAGAATCCATCTACTTATCCTACCGGCTGGGATCCCTGCGGTAAAGTCTTGATTTCGGGAAACTGCAATTTTGGTTAAGGATCTTAAAGGCCGCCGCCTTGCCCTGGCACAGATTCGGCTAGCGTGAGAGACAGTGTTCTTTTTTGCGGCAGCCATGAGCGAACGGGCCTCGACCCCTTCCAAGCCCTCTGCTGGGATCACCAAGCCGGTGCGGATTGCCTCTCGAAAAAGCGAGTTGGCTTTGGTGCAGACCCAGTGGGTGATGGGTCAGTTGCAAGAACACCATCCGGGATTACCTCTGGAGCTCAACACCCTCTCCACCCAGGGAGACATCATCCTGGATGTAGCCCTGGCCAAAATTGGAGACAAAGGTCTCTTCACCAAGGAATTGGAGGTTAGCCTGCTCAACGGCAGCAGCGACTTGGCGGTACACAGCCTTAAAGACTTACCCACCCGCCTGCCGGAGGGCTTGGTGTTGGGGGCGATCACGCGGCGGGAGGATCCCCTGGATGCTTTGGTGGTGGGGGAAAAGTTCCGGGATTACCGACTGGCCACCCTGCCAGAGGGGACGGTGATCGGCACTTCATCGCTGCGGCGGCTGGCCCAACTGCGCCATGCCTTTCCCCACTTGCACTTTAAGGATGTGCGGGGCAACCTCAACACCCGCTTGGCTAAGCTGGAGCGGGGAGAGTACGATGGCCTGATTTTGGCGGTGGCCGGCTTGAAGCGTCTGGGCAAAGCCGACCGGATCCACGAGGTGTTGGATCCCAGCGTGTCTCTGTACGCGGTTGGGCAGGGATCCCTGGGAATCGAGTGTCGGCAGGGAGATGAGCGGATTCTGGAGCTTATCCGACCCTTGGCCGATGCGGAGGCCACAGCCCGCTGCTTGGCAGAGCGAGCTTTCCTGCGGGCTTTGGAAGGAGGGTGTCAAGTGCCCATTGGCGTTCACAGCCAAGTCCAAGGGGAGGCGCTGCACCTAACCGGTATGGTGGCCGACCTGGATGGCCGGCGGCTCATCCGCGATACTCAGACGGGATCCACCGCCGATCCCGAGGCAGTGGGGATGGCTCTTGCAGAAAAGCTAAAACAGCAGGGGGCCGACGAGATTTTGCAGGCCATTTTTGCCCAGGCCCGCCGTTAGGCTTTTCCACCCTTTCTGAGTAAGCTTTGAGGTCTGCAGCCAGGGGGAGTTGAAGAAAAGGGGGGCACGGAAGTCCCCCCTAAGGCAAATTTCACTCAACTTCAAATGGGAAACTCGCATTCACAGCAGCAGTATCTAAGCTCTAGCTTAGCTTGCAAAACCGCCGTATCATCTTGAACTACTAAGGTCACTCGGTTGTTGGCAATCTCTGCCGGCGAGAGGGTTAGGGTTTTGGTGAAGGTTTGGCCAGGCGGACTTGGGGAAGTATACAAAAACCCCGCTTGAGTTAAAGTCCCGCCGTTGTATAGGTAGTACTTGTCGTTCCCGGCATTAGGAGTTGTGTTACTTGTTGCCTGCAAGTTATTGCGATAGGTAAACGTAAGGGTGCCTCCCATCCGGCAGCCCGTTTTACAAGGGGGGCTCCATTGGAAGGTATGAGCAAAGAGTTTATTGGCTTGGCGCTCTCCCCAGTTGACTGTCCCGAAAGGGCCCTGGAGAGTTGTCCAAATTTGGGGTGGAACCTCCGATGGCAGGGGGGAAGCAGGGTTTGGCGGAGGAGCGCTGAGGGTTACTGAGCGCAACACCATGGGTCTCGAGCACGGAAGGCCAGGCAGAGGTCTTCGCTAAGGGGCCAAAGGAACATCGCGGAATAGCTCATCTACAGTTTCTGAGGATTCTGCCGGAGCTATGGGAACTGGGGAGGGTATCGATCTAGGCACAGAAGGCATAGGCTGCCTAGCTGGCCCTGGAGCCTGAGCCACCAAAAAATGATCTCGAGCCAAGGCAGTACCTGGAAGAAAACCACTCTCCCAAAACGGTGTGAGTAGTAGAGCCAAAATGCCCAAGTGAAGCCCTGCTTTCATCTGTGTTCTCCAAACCTTAAAAGTATAGAGATGCCCGTTCTTCCTCAGTTACAGCTAAAGCCGACGGAGAGGAAAAATAATCTGGTAGCAAAGACTTTCCGGAATACGAGCAGGTTCCTCAAACCTTGTGAAATTTAATTAAGCTTAATTTAGGTCTTTGCCTTAAGGTGCGCTTAGTTAAACCAAATTAAACCAAGCGGACTTGGCTTCCCAGAAGGGAAAGAAAACTTAGGATCTGGAGAAGATGCGCCGCTCAAACTTCAGCCCAATCCAGATCACCCCGATCCCACAAACCACCAACGCCACCGACTTGGCCAACAGGCCGGTTGGGTACTCGAAAAAGCGGGTCAGCACCACCAGGGTTAGCCCCAACAGTCCCTGCCAGAAGCGCCCCCGCCGCCCTTGCTGTAGCCCTTCCCAGCAGAGCACTGCTGACAGCCCCAGCAACAGCAAGGTCACTATCCAGGGGGCAAAGAGGACCAAGGCTGCTCCTGCCGTCACGTTCAAAGGCACAGCGCTGCCGATCCCCAGCAAAAGCGCCAAGGCAACCAGAGAAATCAGAACAGCAGCATCCTTCAGCCAAGACGAAACGGGCTGGGATCTCTTCTCCTGCCAACCCTGCCACCAGCCCCAGCCCGTCAGCAGCAGCAACCCCACTGCCGACAAGCTCGCCCAGGGATCCCCAACGTTCCAGAGGGGATCCTCGGAAAGATCGACCCACGTCCCGACAAAGCTCCAGACATAGAGCAGGACACCCAGCCCCAGCAGAGCCAAGTTCTGGGCTGTCGGGGCCAAATCCAAGCCTTGCTCCAGCTCGCCGGGAAGCTCTGGATCCCTTCCTTCAGTTAAAACCCGGCTTAGCCAAGGCTTATGGCGTTGGTGCCACAGACCCAACCCCCACACAACTGCAACACCAAGCAGATGCAAAAGGGTTAAACCTTGGAAAGAGCTGCCCAAACGCTCGGCTAACCCTTGCAACGCCAGGCCAAAGTTCACCACGGCCAGGGCAAAAACCCAGCGAGAGCAACACCAATAGGCCAGAGGAACCAGCAGGCCCAGGGTCAACCAAGGATAGAGGAAGTTGACAGTCCCCCAATCCACGAAGTCGGCTACCATCCCCAAGCCCAGCAGAAGGCAGGCCAGTACACCACTGGGGCTGTGACGCAAGCTGTAGGCCATGGCCAAACTGCCCATCCCCCAGGCCCAAAACAAGCCTGCCGCAGATCCCCCAAGCTGAACCCACTGGGCCATCAGGCCAATACAGGCTCCCAGGGTCAGTTCACCGGCTATCAGCAGGGCGCTACCCAGACGCTGGGATCCCTGCTGCCAAACCTGGAAGCCAGCCACCTGCAGCCCTACCATGAGGGCCAAGCACCCCCAGGCTCTTGCCCAGCGGGGAATGGCAGCCCAGTTGGCCGCCACAAAGGAGATCACCCCTAGGCCCACCAGAACTGCGCCAAACAGCAGCAGCACCAGGGCAAATCGCCCGCCGGCTGAGCGTTGCAAACTCTCCAGTTGGTAATACTCCCGCAGGCGATCCCGTTGGGCAGGTTCGATCAACCCCTGCTCCACCCAGGTGTTCAGCAGGTCGGCCAGTTGGCGGCGGAAACGCTCGCCGGGGTAGGGGGGGCGGGGAGAGGTCATGGCGGGATCCCGACAAGCGAAAGGAGGCTCGGGCGTTAAAGGAGTGGGATCGCTGAGGCGATTATAGTCCCTCACCCCTGGCTCCTCTCCCTCTAGGAGAGAAGGAATTGGGATCCCACTGCCTGAAGCACCCGCTGCAACACCTCTTGATAGCCAGCCACCGGATCCCCCAGATCAAAGCGAAAGAGATCTTTATCCAGCACCCGCGGCTCAGATCCCCCCCGATCCCAAAGACGGCAGGTATCGGGGCTAATCTCGTCGGCTAGCAGGATCTCTCCCTTCTCGTCCAGGCCAAACTCCAGCTTAAAGTCCACCAACTCTAGGCGGCAGCTTCGCCAGAAAGCCTGCAGATGGTTGTTGATGGCCAAAGCCAGGGATCCCAAGCGCTCCACCTGCTCCGGCGTGGCCAACTGCAATAGGCGGATGTGATCTGGGGTCACCAAGGGATCCCCCAAGGCATCGTTTTTGTAATAGAACTCCACCAGCGGCGGCTCGATGGGAAGGCCCTGCTCCAGGCCCAGCCGTCGGCAGAGGCTACCCGCTGTGCGGTTGCGCACCACCACTTCCAAAGGCAGGATGTGCAAGGCTCGCACCTGCATCTCGGTGGGGCCGGTTTGGGCCAAGAAATGGTTGGGGATCCCTTGCTGCGCCAGGTAGGCAAACACATGGCTGGAGACGGTGCAATTCACCTCTCCCTTGCCGGCGATGGATCCCCGCTTTTGGGCGTTGAAGGCCGTGGCGTCGTCTTTGTATTGGCAAAGATAAACCCTGGGATCGGCAGTGCGGTAGATGCGCTTGGCCTTGCCCTCGTAGAGCAGCTCTTGGGGGGAGAATGGCATACGCTAACCCCTAGTATCCGGCCAGCCGTCCGCGGATCCCTTGCCAGAAGGTGATGGCCAAGATGCGCAGATCCAGCCACAGCGACCAGTTTTGCACGTAATAGAGATCATACTGGGTGCGGCGGGCAATGCTGGTATCCCCCCGTAGGCCGTGGATCTGGGCCCAGCCAGTCAGGCCGCTTTTCACCAAATGCCGATCAGGATACTTGGGGATCTCCTGGCTAAATTGCTCCACAAAATAGGGCTGCTCTGGGCGAGGCCCCACCAAGCTCATTTCTCCCTTCAACACGTTCCACAGTTGGGGCAGCTCGTCCAGGTTGGCGCGGCGCAAAAAGGCTCCTATCTTGGTTCGGCGCGGATCCCCGGGGCGCGTCCAGCCCGGCTGGCCGGCTGCCTCAGCATCCACTCGCATGGTGCGAAACTTGGCAATCCAAAAGCGGCGGCCATCCAAGCTCACCCGCTCCTGCCAGTACAAGATGGGGCCAGGGCTAGTGCAGGCTACCAGCAGGGCAATAATCAAAAACAGAGGGCTAAGCAAGATCAGGCCCAGGGAAGCTCCTAGGATGTCTACAGCTCGCTTGAGGAACCGGTTGTGGGCGTAGCGCAAAGGGGGCTGACGCAGAGTTAGCAGCGGGATCCCGTCGAGAGACTGCAGGCTGAAGTTCACCGTTAAAAAACTTAAGATATCCGGCACCAAGCGCACCTGCACCGACAATGTTTGCAAACTGAGCAACAGAGGAGCAGTTGCCAGCTCCGGTTGCCCAAACCACACCTCCTGCACTTCTGGGTGGGCTTGCAGATAGGCAATCAAATGGACCAGATCCAGACGCTCAAGAGCCGACCAGGAAGGCTCAAGCTGACTGCACAAGCAGGAGAGGGTTCCTCGGGATGAGCCGGACAGAGTCCTGTCGGCAGACTCAACCCCGCCAGAGGTAGGGCGGGCGGTGTTTAGTACTGGATATGAATCTTGACAGGGATCCCCATTTTGAGATGGGGGATCTTCCTCAAAAGAGCCTTGCTCTACGCCTGCCCAGGCGACTACCTGGAAGCCCAACTGCGGGGATCGCTGCAATCGCTCCAACACTTCCGCCAACACCGACCAGGATCCCACCCAGATGACCTGCCGCCGACCGTAGCCCCTAGAGCACAACCAGCCCATGCCCAGCCGCAACCCCACCCGTACCAAAGTCAAACTCAGCAGAGCCAACAAGCCGGCGTAGCCCACCACCAGCCGCGACAAAGAGACCGAGCGAACGAAAAAGGCCCCTGCCAGCACCAAACCAAACGTCAATCCCAACCCCACCAGCAAACTGGCCCATTCTTCAAAGCGAGACAAGCGCTTCGACTCACCGTATCCGCCTAATCCCGCCTGAATGCCCCAATAACTGAGGGCGGTCAACAATCCCAAGGCCGCGTAGACATCCCAAGGCAAGAGCTGATGAGGACGCAAGCTGCGCAGCCAGTAGCCCGCCCCAAAGGCCAACCAAATACAAAGGCCATCGCCAAAACAGGCCAAGGGCACCCACAAACGATGCAGATCCAGACGAGTTTTATAGCCGCGTTCGGCCAAGGGTTATCTCCTTCGGCATCAAGACTGTTGACAATCTTACAGAAAAGATTGTGCATCTGAGGCTATTGGACAAGATCAGTGTTGACCAAAACTTGAATGGGTAGCCCTCACCAGATAATTCTATTGACGGCCCTTCCCAGCTTCAAAGGACTTCATGCTGCTGACACAAAATAAGTTCTTTAAGTAATTGGGATCCTCATCATGCAAGAGATAAAAATCCCTGTTGAGTGGGTTAAGTACCGTCGGAAAAGGCTGTTGTAGAAACTACCAGAATTGCAGACATTGGATGTCGAAACATGAGAGTTTAAGCAATGATCAAAGTGCAGTCTGAGGACAGCAATGATGACAGGATACTACGATTTCGTTGCCGGGCCGGCTACTGCCAGCAGAGATACACCAAAGGGCAGAGAAAACTTAGGTATCAGATAGGCTTCTGCAGCAAAAATACCCGTCAGCAGTCGATTGAGCCAAAGCGGCGGCATTTTCAGATCTTGGCTTTCCCTCAGGCGAAGCACTTTCTGCATTATGCGGATCCCTGAAATGATTGGGAAAAGAAAACTGTTGAAGAAAACGAGGGTATAAACTTCTAGACCTGAGCTTTTAAGCAACGACAAAAGTTGCCCGCGGGTATATCGTCTCTTGTGATGATTAAGCTCATCATGTAAACTCCACAGCCACGGATAAGCCGGAACAGTTACAACTAAGTAGCCAGATGGGGTTAACCTTTGACTGAGGGCTAGGAGAGCTTCTTTGTCATTCTCCAGATGCTCCAGCACATCCAGCAAAGCAATCAAATCAAATCGTTGAGAACCAAAGGGGATCCGGTTTGGCAACTCCCCCTCTGCCACGATCCCAATACCGCGAGCTTGGGCCAGCGGCAGTGCAATTTCACTCTTTTCCATAGCCCAAACTTTGCCAAATCTGGACAACATCTCCAGGTTGCCGCCGCTACCACAGCCAGCTTCCAAAATATAAGCAGAGGGGGGAAGCGACAGGGATCCAATAACCCGACTCAGAATGTGACGGCGACCCAAAAACCACCAATGCCGGTCTTCCAAGCCTGCCATTTGCTCATAAGCTTCGGGATCCATACCCGTAACCCAACAAAAGATCAAAAACAGGATTAGCCGCAGAAGGGGTTAGCAGAGCATATCTATCTAAACTAAGTTTAGGGGGATAATCGAGCCTTTCCCCAGCGATGCTTACGATACCAGGCCGCCACGTGGGGACACCACGCTTCAAAGTGGGGCCAAATCAGTTCACACAGATGTTGAATTTCTCGTTGAGCATCTTCTTTGGCTCGTAAATCCAAAAAATGCATTAGACTACGGCAATTGAAAGAGACCACGAAGTGTTGTCGGATCCCGTAGCCAATGATGTTGCGAGCATCTTCATAGGGCAATCCGCACTCTTCTACCAGGCGATAATAAGCAATGGCCTGGCTGCGATATTGCGCAAGAATGATATCCAAAGCTTCGGGGGAGATGGGCCTAAAGCCTTGGCGGGTTTTGGCCTTGCCCTCTTTGACGCTGGCAGGAATGTAAAACAAAGTTTCCAGCTCTTGCAAAGACAACGAGGACTCCGTCCCGCCACTGTGCTCCGCATCGCTGACGCAACCGTAGCCGGTCTCGCCAACAGGAGCAGCAGTCTCGGTTGTGCTCCGCACCGCTGACGCGAACAAGAGCTTTTTGCCCAAATCGGCAATTTGCTGGCCTGTATATCGGAAGGATTGAACATCAAAAGAAATTCCCACCCGATGAGTACGGGCCTGTTGCATGACAGCATGGGGAAAATAGCCTACCCCAAACGTGATCTGAGGATGCTCCAGAGGCCCATAGTGGCCACGGTTGCCCTCCAGCAAATGCCGCACCACGGCCTCTCCATACTTTTCCGGGATCCGGCTTTCTGAGGTGACAAAATCAGGGCTGTAATCCTGGTGCATTGCCTGGTAGATGACCCGTTCTGGATCTGGGGTTTGATTCAGCACCACAACTTGAAACAAAGCATCCACAGGCTGCATCCCCTAGTGCTTCGCACCGCATGTTAGGATTCTGGGATCCTTGTAAGATCATATTGGCAGCGGAGAACGCCAACGGCATTGGCCTGCTCCACCACAGAGCATATTCCCTATCTGCCCCCACCCTGAGGTATTCCTTAACTCAGTGTAAGGAGAAGAGAGACCGAAACACCTTGGCTATAGGAGCCTGCGAGCTCGAGTTTCCTCTGCCAGCACCAGGCTTAGGGCCGGATTGCTGCGCAACAATCCCGCTACATAGAGGGTATAGACTTTCCCCGCCTCCAACTGGAGGTCAAACCGCTGCAGGGGAATGCTCCGGCTGGGAGCCGACTGCACACCTGGCGCGGAGGCTGAAGGGGCTATGGCCACTTGAATTTGGGTAAAGCCGGGGCGCATAGCTTGAAAGGTGGATACTTGTCCAAACGCCAACTGGGGCAGCAGTACCCGCCCTTGCTCCCCTTGCCATTGCAGGGCCGGCGCATCAGGGGCAGCATGGACAAACCGCACCAGGGCCTGATCAAAGGGCGGATGGATGTTGTCTTCCAGCACCAGGGCCGTCATGCGATTCGGCTCGTTGGCAGCAACCACCGAGAATACTCCCCCGCCCCTGAGATTGGCTACGGTTCTGGCCGCAACCAAAGAACTCGCAGGCTGGCCAGGGTTCTCAGGCGTTGAAAACAAAACAATGTCGTACTCGCCCGCCGGTATGCGCACGTACTCGCTCACCGAGCCATAGGCTATGCCCCGAGCAGCTCTCACCCCTCCCACTTCCAAGTCGATCCGAGGGGCATTGGGGGCCACATGCACCAAGCGCACTTGGACTTCAGAAACTCCCGCAGATGCCGAAGGCATCGGGATGGCACAGCCGGACAAAAGCCCCGACATCAACGATCCACCCACCACGCAGAGTACTGCGCTCACCCACTGTCGCACCATGTTCACGCTCACTCCTACTCCTCACACCCAACGCTCACCGGGGATCGAGCTGCTGTATTTCTGCAAACCCAAGGAGGGCACTCTCGCTCCCCAAAAGTTCCCATTGGCACGCCAAGGAACCTGCTCTTGTCTTACTCCACTTTTGCGCCCAATGCCATAGAGCTATGGAACGGGTTGGGATCTAGTTCCTTTTAACTAAACCAAAGGCAAATCACCGGACTTCGCCTCACCTGCAGGATCTGGGTTGGGGGCAGGGATCCCTGTCTGGGGAGACCGACGGCTAAACAAGCGGAAATAAGTGCTCACAGCCAGCTCTTTGAGCGGGAAAAGCAAGTAGGTCAGGGGGTTGATGGTGACGATGATGTTGCGGCAGTCTCGTTTGGCCTGGGCCAAGATCTGAGCGGCCACCCAATCTCCCGACATAACCCCAATGGGATTGAGCTGGCTCTTGAAGGGGCCGAGGATGAGCTTGCGCACTGTGCAGGGAGCATCGAGGCGGCGCAGAGTAACCAGATCGCCTAGGGCCCGCTTGGAGAGCTCGTAGAGGGGACTGAAAGCAGGGCTAGCCTCAGCCTCTGAGGTGTTCACCCACACCTCTTTGGTGGCCATCTCAGGGTTGCCGCGCACCGTCTGGAAGAACAGCTCCATTAGGCGCCAACTGGAGAAAGTGTTGACGGCATAGGACTGGCGGACAGACTCGGGATCCCGTTGCCTGTGGACGTTCAGGCCGTGGTTGAGCACCAAGATATCCACCCGCTCCAGCAGCTCAGCCAGGGATCCCTCTTGCCCCACCTGCCAGCGAACGGTCTCCACCGGCTGGATCTGGCCGTCCACTTCGATGTGAACCGAATCCGAATGGGAGCTGAGGGCGATGACTTTGGCCCCCTGCTGGTGAAAATGCTTGAGCAAGGCCCGGCCCAGGGTGCCGGAGGCGCCGGTGACGGCTACTCGCTTGCCTTTCAAGGAGAGACTGGTGCCCATGAGCCGATCTACGAGAGTCAGGGTGCCGCAAAAATAGGCGTTGGTATCGTCGAAGTGGTGCCGCCAGTGGTAGGCGCGGTTGACATGCCATTGGCTGGGAGGAACGGGGAAAGGCCCCGGCTGGTGCGTGATATCCGTCTGCAGGGCCAGCCCCCAACCCCGCAGCATACCAGCCACCCAGAAACTGGCCGAGTAGACCACCCCCACCGCTGCCGCCAGGCCGTACGGCAGGGATCCCCAGCCCAACACCACCACCCAAGGGATCCCGGCCAGGATCATCGTCGCCGCTTCGGGAACGTCGTGGTGCCACTGGGATTCTCGGTACAGCTGTGCATCCACCACGCTAAGGTCGGGGCGGAACAGGCGGTGGTGCAGGATGTGTTTGGGCATCAGCCAGGGCCACCGGTGGGCCAGCCAATGGCGCACATCCCGCACGATCTCAGCCCAAAGGATGGAGGCTAGGGCGACGGCCCCCACCCCTATCCAATGACTCGCGCTATCCATAGGCTCGCTCGCAGTAGCCAAACCAATCCTGAGCTCGCGGTCGCCTCTTTTATGGACTCAGTTGGCGACTCTCAAAAATCATCGCAAAAATTCTTCAAAAGATCATCTTCGAGCCCGTCTTCCTTGTCCCCAAGGGAGGGAGAGATCAAGGGGCTGCGGGCTGAAGCTCTCGGATCTCGACCGGATCTCCAACGGCCAAACCCAAAGCAGCAGCCGTCCCGCCACGGAACTCCAGCACACCGTCCACCAACTGGGAAGGAGGCGGCCCATAGGTGGGGCAGGGTTGGGCGGGGCAGCCGGGCACATCGGCGGCAATGTACACCACCTTGCCTTGGTGAAGGAAAATGATGTCCAGGTTGATCAGGGTGTTGAACATCCAAAAAGAAGCTGGCTGGGGCGGATCAAAGGGAAACCACATGCCCCGATCCGGCGGCAAATCGGTGCGAAACATCAGGCCCAAGCGCTGTTGCTCAGGGGTGCGGGCCACCTCTAGCTCAAAGCGTTGGCCGGCAAGGGTGACTTCGGCTTCAACCGGCAGTTGCTGGGGCTGCCCTATGGCTGGGGGGGATGGAGAGATGGCTTCGGTTACCTGAGTTTGTGAGGCGGGAGATCTCTCCGTGGCAGCAGTACATCCCAAGCCGGATCCCAGGAGCAGTAGAGCCAGGCCCAAGGCGACTCTGCACCCTTTTGGAACGTGTATCGTGAACAGAACCATGTGGCACTCTCCTGTGCAGGCTTCATCCTATCGCGCCAGGCGCTGCTGCCGCGACTTGGCCAACCGGATGCAGAAAGTTCCCCCCTGGGAGGGCCTTGCCAATTCTTGCTTGCCGGAAGCTGCCTGCGTCTTTCCACCTTGAGCGCAGCGGAAATGGCGTCCCTGGGCAAGAGCAGCCCGCAACCGACCCGATAGCATAGCCATAGACTTTATCGTTCCCCACCCTGCCAGGAGAGCCGTATGAAAGACCCTTTCAATTTCAATTTCAATAGATTCAATAGATCCTCGGTGAGCTGGATCCCGCTTCTGGCTCTGCTGGGTTTACTGAGCCTGGGCCTCTGGCCCACTCACGGGATGGGATCCCGTTCACAGGAAACCCCGGTGCGGATTCCCTTTGAGCCAACGGTGACCTATGGGGAAGGGTATGGGGAAAAGACCGTGGCCCAACAAGCCCAAAGCCGCTTTGCGCTGAAACTGTTTGATCACCTGCTCCGTCAGCAGCCCCAAGAGAACCTCTTTTTCTCCCCCTTGAGCATCCGCCTGGCCCTGAGCATGCTCTACAACGGCGCCTCTGGGGAGACCCAAACGGCAATGGCCGAGGTACTGGAGGCACAGGACCTTTCCCTCAATGAGTTGAACTGGAGCAATGCCCAAATGGTGGGCTGGCTGGCGGAGGGATCCCCGGCAGGAGGGCCAGTCCAGGTGCAAATGGCCAACGGCCTCTGGGTGGATCAAACCCTCACCTTACAGCCCCAGTTTTTGCAGGCTTTGGCCACCTACTACCAAGCGGTGGTGAATCGGGTGAATTTGGGATCCCGGCAAACGGTGAACCAGATCAACGGCTGGGTGGCCGAGCGCACCCAGGGCAAGATCAACCGCATTGTGGATCGCCTCAGCCGCGAGGATTTGATGGTTTTGCTCAATGCCATCTACTTCAAAGGCGAGTGGACTCAGCCCTTCGATCCGGAGCGCACCCAAACTCAGCCCTTTACTCGGTTGGATGGCCGCCGCGTCCGAGTACCCATGATGGTTCAATCAGGTCGTTACGACTACCTGGAAACCGAGCAGTTGCAGGTGGTGAGCCTGCCCTACGGGGAAGGAGAACTGGAAATGCTGATCCTGCTGCCCAAGAAGGGAGTGAAGCTGGAATCGCTGCGGGCAGAGCTGAGCCCGGAAACTTGGCAAGAATGGACGGGATCCCTGCGCCCCCGTGCAGGTTCGGTGCGGATCCCGAGATTTGAATTGGCTTATGAAACGGATCTCACTTCCGTTCTGCAGCAGTTGGGCCTGGGAGTTGCCTTTTCCAACCGAGCCGATTTCAGCCAGATGACCCCAGAGCCAGCGCGGATCAGCAGAGTCCTGCACAAAGCAGCAATTGAAGTGAACGAAGAGGGATCCGAGGCGGCAGCCGCTACTGGGGTGATCGTCTCCCGGACTGCTGTCGACCGGCAAGAGCCCTTTCAATTTGTGGCAGATCGGCCCTTCTGGTTTGCCATTGTGGCCTCCGGATCCGGCGGCAACCCAGCGGCCCAAACCGTGTTGTTCATGGGATCCCTGGTGGATCCTAAATAAGGGGATCCCTCAGGGCAGCTTGCTGACTTCTTGCCGGGCCTGCAGATTGCTCTTCAGGATGTGTTGACTCCAGACTGGCTCCCTTAGCCGTTTTTCATTGCGGAGGTCATGATGGTCGAGGTTTTGGAAAGAGAAAAATTGGCCGAGGCACCTGCTGATAGTTCTCCGGCAGCTTCTCGAAAAATTTGGACTGACGAAGAGTTTATGGCTTTACCGGAGGATGGCAATCGCTATGAGGTTGTGAACGGAGAACTGGTTACCGTGGGCTCGGCAGGTGCAAAGCATGGGTACTACGTAAGTTTGATTCACATCATTCTGGGCTCCTACGTTCGCAGTCAAAGGATTGGATTTACCTTCGATTCCGATACTTCCTTCAAAATGAAATCCGGCAATCGCCGTTCTCCAGATTGTTCTTTCTTTTCCAAAGAACGGCTGCAATCTCTGGGCGGGATCCCAAGGGGTTATATTGAGGGATCCCCAGACTTGGCTGTAGAAGTTCTCTCCGATGCCAACACCGTTGGAGAGATCCATGATAGGCTCGTTGAGTATTTTGAGAATGGATCCCGGCTGGTCTGGATCATTCATCCTGAAGAGAAATACGTTCTGGTCTATCGCCGGCCTGAGCCTGAAGCATTGAAGAAACCCGGCGACATCCTGGAAGGTGGAGAGGTGATCCCTGGATTTGCGCTGGATTTATCAGAGTTTTTTGCCGAGCCGGAGTTGTAGTTTTTCACCAACGCAATGCCCGGATAAGATGCCTTCAGCGCCTAGGGAAAAGCAACCCCTGTTAAGCTAGCCTAAGCAGTGGGATCCCATTTCATGGCATTGGTTTATCCGCAGGTTCTGGAGCGCAATCCCAAACGGCTGCGCATTGCCCTACAGCGGTTTACCTCTCAGCAACTGGCTTGGCGGGCGGCAGGGGGCTTGGTGCTGCTAATTTTGGGATCCCAACTGTGGGCCCGTTCGCCGCTGTGGGGGTTGGTGGCTGTGGGGATGGGCCTGTGGGCTGGGATCCCTTGGGGGTTGGGGCAGATCCTGAATCTAGATTGCCAAAGCCAACGGGTGACCTTGACCCGGCTGGGTGGCCCTTGGGGCTTTTGGCGGCAGCAGGTGTTTTCCTATCCCTTGGCTCAGTTGCAAGGAGTACGGCTGCATCGAGTGGGTCAGGAAGTTTTGGATAACCAAGCTCAAGAGAGTTTTCAGGTCCAAAGCCAAGTGCGGCTGCAGTTTCACAGCGATCCTTCTAAACCGGAGCTGAACGAGGAGGTCATCGCCTGCTTTAGCAGCCAAGTCGGCATCAAAGGGGACGAACCAGAAGCTTTCGTGCTCTCTCAGCGGCTGGTGCGCTGGATTCAGAACTATCTATCCGAACACTCAGGAAACCTAAGAAACAACTCTTCACCCTGAAAGCCCCCTTTTCGAGGATACTGCCCCACCGTTCCAGTAGACTCAAACTTTGCTCTCCTTTTCGGGGAGTTTTCGGGGAGATGGGGAATTGTTGTCACAGTGCTTGATCCTGGGTTAGAAATGCTACCGAAAAGCAGCGTACTCCTTGACACTTTCTAAACTTAACTTAATCGACAACCTTCATGAGCGCCTCCTGGGATCTAGGTTGTGTTGATCTTTCATTTGAGCCAAAAGAGAGCACTGACGAGATAGAGA
>NZ_JANSIH010000289.1:0-4252 GCF_047462075.1 Synechococcus sp. R55.2 | reverse complement strand
CCTGCGGCTGACCTGGCTTTGCAGGGGGCTTCCAAGGCTGAAGAATTGGTGGTGCCCCAATCCCCCTTGCAGGTGCGCATCGAGCGAAGGGAGGGCCTGTCTTTGGAAGAAGCTCTGGAGATCGCCGTTGCCCAGAACCCGGCTGTGCAGCAGGCCAGACTGGCCGTCGAGCGGGCCGAGGCCGGGGTAGCCCTGGCTCAAGCTGCCTTTGCTCCCACCCTCTCCAGCCGTGCCAACTACCAGTACAGTGAGGCTCCCTCTCCTGGTGGTGGGCCAAGGCGCGAATCCCACACCCTCTCGGCCAGTGTGGTGCGGGTGGAGTATACCGCTTTTGACAGTGGCCTTAGGGAGCAAAACCTGAAGCTGGCCCAGGAAGCTCTGCGCATCGCCCAACTGCAACTGGAGCAAACGCTGCAGACGGTCAAACAAGCTGTGGCCAATGCCTACTACGATCTGCAAAGCGCAGATGCCAGGGTTGCCATCAGCCAAGCTGCCGTTGAAAGCTCTGAAGCTACTCTGCGGGATGCTCAAGCTCGAGAACGGGCCGGGCTGGGTACCCGCTTTGAGATTCTCCAGGCAGAGACGGAATTGGCCAACAATCGACAAACCTTGCTGGTGGCCCAGAACACCCAGCAACTGAATCGCCGCCGCCTGGCCGAACTGCTGAATTTTCCCAGCCCCACCGACGTGTTGGCCAGCGACCGCATCGAGCCGATGGGAGAGTGGGATCTCAGCCTGGAAGAGACCATCATTGCTGCCTTTGCCCAACGACAGGAATTGGAGCGCCGACGCCGAGAATTGGAGCAGGCCCAAAGCCGTGTGCGCCTAGCACAGGCCCGCAATGGCCCCCGAATTGGCTTATTCGCCAGCCTCGATGCCGTTAACGATTTCAACGCCAGCCGCGATAGCTTTGATGTTGGCTATTCGGTCGGAGCCAATTTCAGCTTGACTTGGTTCGATGGGGGAGAAGCGGCTGCCCAAGCCCGCCAAGCTCAGATCGACGGGCAGGTGGCCGTGAGCAATTTCGTCGGCACCCGCAACGAAATCCAGCGGGGGGTGGAAGAAGCCTTTCTGACCCTCAGCTCCAGCCGTGAACAGATCGACTCGGCCAAAGTGGCAATTGCCTCGGCAGAAGAGAGCCTGCGCTTGGCCCGGCTGCGCCTGCAAGCGGGGGTGGGCACCCAAACGGAGGTGATCAATGCTGAAGCTGCCCTCACCACTGCCCGTGGCAACCTTTCCAATGCTGTAATCGCCTACAATCGCGCCTTGGTGCAACTGAAACGGGCCATTGGCAGCCTTTGACCTGAGCCTTTCTCCCTCACTCCCAGCCCTTCTTCCAAAAGGAGAGGGGTGCTATGGATACCGCGACGAAACAGTTCTATTCCAAGCTGGAAGTATAGTTGCTTCAGGTTAGGCTGAGACAGCCAGGCTATTGAGAGAAACCTTCTGGCCCTCTGCATTATTGCTCCGCAACGCTGACGCGACCGACATTTTAGTTGTGGGTACAGTGTCCTGGTTTGAATCGAAATGACTATGACCCCAGCGCTGCGCATTGCCAACGCGAGCAAGAAAGAGGGGGAACTCTGTGAAGACTATGAAAAAGCAAACCGTGAAAAATCCCCTGCCTTCGGGTGTGGGGAGAACGTCAAACCGCCCCCCCTGCAATTTGTAATGGCCACAAAAGGGGATCCCTAGAGCTTGCGGGAATAGAACTCGACCACCAAAAGCTCGTTGACCGGGGCGCAAATTTGCTCGCGGGGGGGCAATTCCTTGATGCGTCCGCGCAGCTTTTCTTTGTCAAACTCCAGGTAGTCTGGCAAGAACAATCCCGGATACTCCGCGTAGGCGGCCACCAGCTTGCGGGAAGATTCCTTGTTTTTTACCGTAATCACATCCCCCACTTTGCAGCCATAGCTGGGAATGGTTACCTTTTGGCCGTTAACCTCTATGTGGCCGTGGCTCACGAGCTGCCGAGCTGCCGGAATGGTTGGAGCCATGCCAAGACGAAATACGATGCAATCCAACCGCATTTCCAGCATTTGCAGCAAGGCCAAACCGGTGGATCCCTTGGAGCGCCGTGCCTTGCGCATGTAGCGGATCATCTGCCGCTCGCTCAGCCCGTAGTTGAAGCGCACCTTCTGCTTTTCTTCCAGGCGAATGGCATATTCGGATTTTTTCTTGCGCTCGGCTCCGTGCATACCGGGTGGATTGGTATTTTTGGGGCGCTTGCGCGTCAAACCGGGCAGATCAAGTCCCCCGAAGCGACGAATAATTTTTAGGCGGGGGCCTGTGTAGCGGGACATGCGGGCATTTCTCCAAAATCAGCAAACAAACTCTGCAAGAGATGGTCAGCTAGGGAGCAAGAGTACAAACCACCAAAAGAATCGGCGATCTACTATATTAAGCGTTTGATCCCTACTTTGGGCAAGGGGGCAAGGCTGTCTTTTGGGATCCCGTCTCCACCGTTCTAACTGTCTTGTCAGTCGTAGTGAACCCCCATTTGGGTGCGGATGAAGGCGCGATCTTCGCTGAGCAGGCCGTTGAGGGTGCGCCGTTCCCCCAAGATGGGATCCGGATCCAGGCCGATGGCTTCCAAGTCGGCCAGCACCATCAGCTCCACCAATTGCGGGAAGCTTACTTTGGGTTCCCACCCCAGGACTCGCTTGGCTTTTGAAGCATCCCCCAACAGCAGATCCACCTCGGTTGGGCGGTAGTAGCGGGGATCGATCTCGATCAACACTTGGTCTTTGTACAACCCCTGTTCGGCTTGGCCGGAGCCTTTCCAGGTAATCGGCAGGCCCACCAGCGCGAAGGCCCGTTCCACAAACTCACGCACGGTGTGGGTTTCCCCAGTAGCCAGCACATAGTCATCCGGCTGGGGTTGTTGGAGCATCATCCACATCCCCTCGACGTAGTCTTTGGCGTAGCCCCAGTCCCGCTTGGCATCCAGGTTGCCCAGGTACAGCTTGCTTTGCTTGCCGGCAACGATGCGGCTGACGGCGCGGGTGATCTTGCGGGTTACAAAGGTTTCCCCTCGCCGTGGGCTTTCGTGGTTAAACAAGATACCGTTGCAGGCGAAGAGGTTGTAGGCTTCGCGGTAGTTGACCGTCTGCCAGTAGCCGTACACCTTGGCACAGGCATAGGGGCTGCGCGGGTAGAAGGGGGTGGTCTCCTTTTGCGGGATCTCCTGCACCAGGCCGAACATCTCCGAGGAGCCTGCCTGGTAAAACTTCACCCGGATCCCGGTGCGCTGCTGATAGTCGCGGATGGCCTCTAGGAGACGCAGGGTACCCATGGCCACTGCATCAACAGTGTATTCCGGCGCATCAAAGCTCACCCGCACGTGGGATTGGGCCCCCAGGTTGTACACTTCCGTCGGCTGCACCTGTTCCAGGATCCTGCGCAGGGTGGTGCCATCCGTGAGATCCCCGTAGTGAAGGAATAGCCTAGCCTGGGGGTCATGGGCATCCACGTAGATGTGGTCGATGCGGTCGGTGTTGAAGGTGCTGGCGCGGCGGATGATGCCGTGAACTTCGTAGTTTTTCTGCAACAACAGCTCGGCCAGGTAAGAGCCATCCTGTCCGGTGATGCCGGTAATTAGGGCACGTTGGGTCATAGAGTTGGGGGCAAAGATCGGGAAAAATGAAGAACCAAGTGGCTCAAGGCTCAAGTCCAATGGCAAACCTCAAAGCGGAGACCTTGAAGCGAGAACATTATAGTGCAGCAGGACTGATACATTTACGCTGAACTTTCCTGTTCGCTTGCGTGGCGTAGCCACACATTGCTGCCCAGAGAAGCAGCGATAGCATCCTGCTCAGTACTGAACAGAATGGCGGTATCCCGCAAAGCCCTGAGGAATACCCCCAGAGCGCCTTGCCAATCCCGTGGTAGCTTGTGGTTGCATTCGGGACAGACAAACACCTTCGCACCCCCTAACTGGGTGTGGATATGCCCACACCTCGTACAGGTCTTGCTGGTGTACGCCTCTGACACATCCACCACCACGTTCTTCTTCCTGGCTTGGAACTTCAGGAACTGCTTGAACCGATAGTGCGCCCAGGTCAGCATCGCCCTAGCCGTCTTGCTACCAAACTTTCTTCCCGCCTTGGCAACCATCTGGGCCGACTCGAAGGTGGGCAGAAATATCAAGCGGTAGTGATCGGTCAGGAACGCTGCTACCTTGCGATGGCACTCGTCAACTAGGTTGTGTTGATCTTTTATTTGAGCCAAAAGAGAGCACTGACGAGATAGA
>NZ_JANSIH010000288.1:0-628 GCF_047462075.1 Synechococcus sp. R55.2 | reverse complement strand
AACTCGCTCCAATCACATCTGTTGTGCGCGCAGAAGATGGGCAGGTCTGGTACCTGCCCTCATCGTGCATACAAAGGGTTGCCGGAGGTTTGTGGCGTACATCGTTCATTGGCGAACACACAACTGAACACCGAGAATGTTGAAAACCCCTGCTCGTGAGAGAGCGGTCTGGATCGACGTTGAATGTTCTCGAACACACAACAATCCATTGCAGCGAAGCGGAAGAAAACTCTCTTGACAATCCACAGTGAAACTGCTATATTATTAAATGCCGACGCGGCGTGGAGCAGTGGCAGCTCGTCGGGCTCATAACCCGAAGGTCGCAGGTTCGAATCCTGCCGCCGCTACCAGTGGAGCGACAGAGCATCATGCTCTGTCGCTCTTTTTTTACGTCTTGAAGAGTATAACGCACCGTGATCATAGCTCCATAGATATAGATGAGCAAGTATCGACTTAGATGACATTCTTCTTATGAGTCTTCAGTAAGGTGATCGATCTCACCATAAGATGTGGAAACGGTAAGTTCACGGACGTTCGTCAGCGTATCGAAAGCGACTGAGAATCAGAAGAAATGTTGCCGACCCCTATCGTTCTCGCGATAGGAGTTGTGTCGCTGTACTTATCGCGG
>NZ_JANSIH010000287.1:0-4278 GCF_047462075.1 Synechococcus sp. R55.2 | reverse complement strand
ACTGGGACACCTTGAGCTTGCAGGAGACGGTCAGGACTTGGGTCATGGTTCTATCGTAACTTCCGCATTCCTCCCGACCCTCGTCCTACGGACAGAGGGCGGGGCTCCTGCGCTAGTAAGCTGGACTTCCTGATCCTATCGCAGACGGGATCCCAGCGGAAAACGGCAGAGCCGGTGGCGCTGCCCCGACAAAATGGCCCCTGGGATCCACCGCAAAGGCAACCCCCAGCTCGATGAAGACGGGTACTGGGCTATCCCTTTGGGCAGAGCGGATGAAGTTCAAAGCCGTTATTGTTGGAAAGATTATTCAAAGACTCCCCCTGGTTTGCGCCAGCCCTGGGTTAGGCTATTGCCATCCCGGGGGAGCAAGAAACACCGCTGCTCTGCCCCAAAGTCCGCGAGTTGAGTGAAGGAAGGTTGAGGTGAATGGGAGACTGACCTGCCATTTCCCTGTGCTGCTATTGGCCCTGCCTCTGTGGGGATCCCCGACCTGGGCCGGAGAGTATTTCACCGAGGAAGTCACCAGCCCCAGCCTGGAGATCGTTCATGGCTGGCGGCAGGAGGTGTACGGCATTGGGGTTACCATCACCAACACCAGCCTCGGCTCCTTTCGGGTGCCCTTGGAAATTGATATGGAGGATCGGACTAGCTGTGAGCGGGCCGACTTGGTGCTGACCAACAATCGCATCATGCCGATGGGATCCTTCCAAGATTGCATTCTCAACATCTTTCCCTACCTGGATAAGTTCATCAACCAAGAAGTCGCCAGCATCCGAGTCACCCTAAAAGGGCCAGCTCCCCTCCTGGAAATTCCGGTAGAGGAGTCGGATCGACTGATTTTGGCCCAGGTGGCCAACCAATCGCGGGAAGCCTTTGTTTTCTTTCAGCAGGAGTTGGCCCGTGTTTTGGAGCTGCTGAGGCAGTCGGATCCCAAGCAAAGCGAGACGGCCCCACAGCCTGGCACCCCAGTTCCGACCGCCACCCCAGCCGAGTCTGCCGCTAGCCCAGGAGATTTTGTAATCGTGGGATCCATTCGGGAAGAACGAGTGGGGGCCGGTAGCCGCCTAAGCGTGGAAGCGATCAACCGCAGCACCCGCACGGTTCTCAACGCCCGTGCTCGTTTCACCTTCTATCGGGGAGAAGAAGTTGTCGATACGCGAGTGGCAGCATTTGAGCCCAGCGACGTGCCCCCCGGACAAAGGGCCTCCGCCAGTGTGCTGAAAACCGAGGCCAATTGGGATCGCGTCACGGTGACCTTCCAGTGGCAGTAGGGTTACTTCAGGGAGCCAAAGCGTTGCCGCGAATCAGGCTGCCCAGGGTTTTGACCGTGATCTTGAACTGCACCCAAGGGCTCATGGGCACTACCGTCTTGTAGAGGTAGCTGTCAAAGGTCATCCTCTGCACGTCCCGGTCGGCGCACATCTCCACAAAGGCTTCGCGAGTGGCATTGGAACGGTAGAACACCCGCTGCAGGATGTCCAAGACCTTGTAGGTCAGGCCGTACTGGCGATCCCAGCGCTTGAGATACAGCTTGAGATCCTCTTCGCTGGGGATGCGCGCCCCACCGTTGGAGGTCTCGACGATGGTCTCGGCGCACATGCGGCCTGACTTGGCGGCAAAATAGATCCCTTCGCCGCTGGATTTGGTGACGTATCCCGCCGCATCTCCCACCAAAGCAGCACGGCCCACCACGCGGCGCGGGCGGGGATGCTCTGGGATCGGATGGGCTTCCACCTTGATCACCTGGCCTCCTCGAATCCGCTCGGCAGCACGGGCGCGGATCCCAGCTTGCAACTTTTGGATGTGGGCTTGGTTTGCCCTCATGGTGCCGGTGCCCACGGCTACATGGTTGGACTTGGGAAACACCCAGGCATAAAAGTCTGGAGAAACATCGTCCCCCACATACATTTCTGCCCGCTCTGCGTAGTAGGCCATTTTGTCGTCTGGGAGCCGGATGCGCTCCTGAAAGGCCAGCGCATAGTTGTAGTCGCCAGCACCAATGGCTTCTGCCACCTTGGAGTGGAACCCATCCGCCCCGATCACCACATCCACAGCCAAAGAACGCGGCACCCCTTGCCTCGATCCGTCGGAAAAATCGTTGTAGTGCAGGATGTAGGGATCCCGGCCATTCTGGGGGATTTCCAGATGCATTACCTTGCCGTTGATCAGCTCCGCCCCTTTTTGGTGGGCACGATTGCGCAAGAAGGCATCCAAGATCTCGCGGCGGCACATGCCGATGTACTCGTTTTCTTTTTCGAGGGCGATATCCACCTCATAGTTGGAAGGGGAGATCATCTTCATCTTGCGCACTTTGCGGTCGATGATCCCCTCGGGGAGGTCGAACTCGGAGACCATACAGAGGGGAATGGCGCCCCCGCAGGGCTTGGCGTTGTCCAGCTTCCGCTCAAACAAAAAGGTTTCAATTCCCGCTTGGGCTAGAACTTCGGCAGCAGAGGCTCCGGCTGGGCCGCCCCCCACAACAGCAACTCTCAGACTCAAGGTGCTCTCCTCGATGCAAGTGCAACTGGCTCATCAGACAGCAGGCATCCTACCACAGCTCCTCAGAAGCATTGCGGACCTTGACGAAGTGTTGCAGAGTGGAGGGCTCGCGCTCGCTGTGTTTCTACAAAAGGCCCCGCCGCATTTGATCCCAGAGGTTGAGATAGGACTCGGCTTCGGCTGAGCTCAGGGGGCGCCAGATCTCCGAGCGTTGCCAAGTGGAGATTTGCAAGTCGGCTCTGCGTTGCAGGCGTGGGGCAAGTTGAGCCAAATCCAGCGGCAAAACCGAAGGGATCCCGCTCAGATTGACCAAGCGGGGGGCAAATTCAGGATTCAAGACAAAATCAAGCCAGTCAGCCAACAGGGATCCGGAATCCGTCTGGGTTGATTCTGTGTGGGCATTGTCTTCGACGTGGGGTCGCACCCAGACATCCCACCAGATGGCGGATCCGGAGGCCGGGATCACCACTGCCAGCTCAGGGTAGTTGGCTTGGGTGGCGTAGAGATCCTGCGACCAGCCCACGGCCACCCAGCTATCGGCCAAGCGCAAGATGGGCAGGTAGTCGGAAGAGGTGTAAGTTAAAACCTGGCGATGCAGGGATCCCAGCTCTTGCCGTAATTCCACATCCTCAGGGTTGAGGGGATCGTTGTAGGAGCGGCCCATTTTCTTTAGGGTTAGCCCAATCACCTCCCGCGGGTGATCCGGCAGAGTCAGTTTGCCGGCCAGCTCAGGCCGCCACAGATCCGCCCAGTCCCGAATGGGCTCCCTCACCCGATCCCGGCGGTAGGCAATGGCCGTTACCCCCCAGCGCCAGGGCACACCCCAAATCTGCCCCTCCCGGAGTGCCGCAGCTTGCCAACGGGGATCCAGATTCTGCCATCGTTCTCCCAACAGGCTTGCCGGCAGAGGAGCCAGCCAACCGGCAGCTATGGCCCGATCCAAAGCGTCGGCCCCCAACAAACTCAAAGCCGCCACCGGCAGCCGCCGCCGGAACCATCCCCCCGGATCCCACCAGGCTGCATCAGCCGGCTGAACACTTTGCCGGAGATAGGCCAACAACTGATCCCGACTATCCAACAGTTGCAGCCGAAAGCGGGCCTGAGTCCTGCGGCGAAACTCGTTGAGCAAACTGGCAGGGATCCCTTGCTTAAGCGCCACGATAAGAGGCAAGTGCGCATCCGGCCCCCCACATCCTGCTGCCACCAGCCCCAGCAGGATCCCCTGCAGCAGCTCACGCCGGCTTAGCCGTATCTCGCCCACAGCAGTACCGCTCCACCAGAATGAGAGCCACCAGATCATCGTAAGCCTTGGCCGGCACCCGCATCCCCTTGGGCAAGAGCCGCTGCCATCCCTGCGGTGGGTAAAAATCCCAGTAGCGCTGACGGGCTTCTTGGGAGCTGTGCCGCTCGTCCACCAGGACAATCTGCTGCGGGGGGAGAATGGATTCCAGTTGAGACTTCCAGGCTTGGGCCGTCGTCTGATTGCCCAGGATTACCTGCTCCGCCTGAAACTGTTGCCGGAGCGTTTGCAGTCTAGATAGCGCTGCCGAAGAAGGGATCACCTCCCGGTGTAAAACCCTCAGCTCCATTGGCGCAAGCGCCTGCACCTGCACCACAGCTATGCCGCACTTGTCGCGCCCTGGGTCGAAACCGATCAGCACTCGTTCGCTCTTCAGCCTTGCCGAATGGAGTGAATCCGTCATCCTTCAGGGCGCCCCGCCTGTTGAACTCCAGGAGAGCCGGGTTGACCGGAAGCTTCTGCCATCAGAAAACTCACCC
>NZ_JANSIH010000286.1:0-630 GCF_047462075.1 Synechococcus sp. R55.2 | reverse complement strand
ATAGAGAACGGGTGGGAATGAAATTCATCAGCGTATTTTGATCGCCGAACTCAGTCACGCCGATCCCTTCCAGCAACCGTTCCTCTTTCTTCAAGCGATTCCAGAGCTGTGTGTTTGGCAAAGCCTGTAAAATGCCCAGCATTGGCTGAGGAATACCGGTTTGCTCGACAAAAGCCTGAATGCGCTCCCCTGCTCCTGGCCGCTCTCCATCAAAGCCCAGAATAAACCCAGCATAGATCAGCAGTCCAGCATCGTTGATCTTGCGACAGGCCTCCACCAAAGGGTGGCGGGTATTCTGGAGCTTTTGGGTCATCTGTAAGCTGTCTTGGTCTGGAGTCTCAATGCCCAAAAAGACAGCATAGAAACCCGCCTCTACCATTAACCTCATCAGTTCTTCATCTTCGGCCAGGTTAACCGAAGCCTCTGTCATAAAGGTAAATGGGTAATTGCGCTCCTGGCTCCAAGGGATCAGCTCTCGCAAAAATCGCTTGACGTTGCGCTGATTGCCGATAAAATTGTCATCCACTACAAATACCGAACCCCGCCAGCCCAAGTCATAGAGGGCCTGTAGCTCAGCTAGCATTTGACTTGGCTCTTTGGTTCTCGGCTTGCGTCCGTAAAGAGAGATGA
>NZ_JANSIH010000285.1:0-630 GCF_047462075.1 Synechococcus sp. R55.2 | reverse complement strand
GCTGAATGGGGTGGCGGTACGGGTTCCCACGCCCAATGTGTCTCTGGTGGATTTGGTGGTGCAAACAGAGCGGCGTGTCATTGCCGAAGAGGTGAATGCGGCCCTCAAAGAAGCCTCAGAAACTACGATGAAAGGGATCCTCGCCTATTCCGACATCCCGCTGGTCTCGATTGACTATCGCGGCCACGATTGTTCGGCCATTGTGGATGCGGAGATGACCAGTGTGCTGGATGGGGATCTGGTGAAGGTGATGGCTTGGTACGACAACGAGTGGGGCTACTCCCAGCGGGTGGTGGATCTGGCCGAGTACATGGCTGCTCACTGGGTGGAGTAGGCTGCTTCGGTTGGCTTCCCCATCATTCTCCCATCAAGAACTGGGCAAAAACCTGCCAGCGCTTGCCGTCGTGGAGGAGAAGCGTCAAAGCCGACGCCGTGAAGGAACTTTGAAAAAAACGGGTCTTGAACTGCGGCCAAGCGGCGCGAAAGTGGGCGGGGGTTAGATCTCGAAAGGCAACGGTCATGTGGGGCACGAACGGACGGCCCTGAGCGGTTGTCTCTTTCTGGTTGAGAAGGATCCCCATGTGGTGATGGGCTTGAGCTTGTAGCCGCTGCAGTTCTGGGGAGGGCACG
>NZ_JANSIH010000284.1:0-631 GCF_047462075.1 Synechococcus sp. R55.2 | reverse complement strand
CTTTCACTTTTTCCGCCACTTCTGGGAGGAGGTTGTAGAAAACTCCATAGCCTGTGGTGGGGAAAGTTTTAGATTTGTAGATGGTGCGAATTTTGCTGGGATCAATCGTGCCCCGCTCGGCCATGCGGGTCATCACGGAGTTGGCAATAGCCGCCGCCTCGTAGTCACCGTTAAACACACCCAAGATAGAGTTCTCGTGGTTGCCTGAGAAGACAGTTTGGTAGACAACCCCGGGCTCCATGCCAAATTCCCCTTTCAGCAGCGCCGAAGGAGCCTTAAAGCCAGAGTTGGAGGTTTCGCTAGTGAAAGCCAATTGCCGACCGCGCAGATCTTCGATGGATTGGATATCGCTATCGGCAGGAACGATGATCTCCATTTCGTAGCCGAAGCTGCCATCCAAGCTGGCCATCATAGCAAAAGGACGGAAGCCCACCGCATTCACCGCCAAAGGGACAGAGCCGGTGTTAAAGCCGGTCACATGCAAACGGCCCGCCCGCATCGCTTCCAACTGAGCAGCATTGGACTGCACTGCGAAGTATTCCACCTTCTTGCCGGTTACCTCTGCCAAGTGATCGAGAAACTCAGCCCAAACGTTCTCGTAAATTGAGGGATCCTCAACGGGGGTGTAGGC
>NZ_JANSIH010000283.1:0-4337 GCF_047462075.1 Synechococcus sp. R55.2 | reverse complement strand
TGCACCTCAACTGGAAGCCCCACCTGTCGGAAAGGACTCCGTCCCGCTGGCGCGAACAAATCCCCCCCAGCACCCTGAGCCGCCCAGCCTACTGCCAAGCCGTGGAACAGGCTAAGGACTACATCCGCGCCGGAGATATCTTCCAGGTGGTGCTCTCGCAGCGGTTTACCATCTCCTTTGCGGGGGATCCCTTTTGCCTCTACCGCTCGTTGCGGCTGATTAACCCTTCCCCTTATATGGCGTTTTTGCAGTTTGGGGATCTCTGCCTCATCGGCTCCAGCCCAGAGGTGATGGTCAAACTCAGCCGGGTGGGAGAAGACCGCATCGCCACCGTGCGCCCCATTGCCGGCACCCGCCCCCGTGGCACCACCCCTCAGGAAGACCGGCAGTTAGAGCAAGAGCTGTTGGCAGATCCGAAAGAACGGGCCGAACATGTGATGTTGGTGGATCTGGCCCGCAACGACCTGGGACGGGTCTGCCAACTGGGATCTGTGCAGGTGGATGACCTGATGCAGATCGAGCGCTACAGCCATGTGATGCACATCGTCAGCAACGTGGTGGGGCGGCTGGATCCCCAGTACAGCGCCTGGGATCTGCTGCGGGCCACCTTCCCTGCCGGCACTGTTACCGGCGCCCCCAAAATCCGCGCCATGCAGATTATTCATGAGCTGGAAGGATGCCGCCGCGGGCCCTATGCCGGCGCCTATGGCTACTACGACTTTTCTGGCCAACTGAACACCGCCATCACCATCCGCACCCTGCTGGTTCATCAGGGCCAGGTGAGCTTGCAGGCAGGGGCAGGTATTGTAGCCGACTCGGATCCGGAGCGGGAATATCAAGAATGTCTGAACAAAGCGCGGGGCATGTTAATGGCTGTGGCCAGTTTGCAGGAGACCTAGCCGATGTTGGCCCAGTTGCGCTTCAGCCCTGCGGTTCGCGTCAGCGGGACGGAGTCCTTACAGGAGCTCCAGCAGCCGGATCCAGAGACCGTAGAGCAGGCTTTTGAACTGTTTTCCACAGAGGGCTATCTGGTGTTGCCGGAGATCTTTCCCCCCGAGCTCATCGACAAGTTGCACAGCAGCTTTCTGGCCACCTACAGCCACTACTGCACCCACGAAAACCACGCCGATGCCCTGTTAGTGGGCAATAGACGGGTGATGGTAACGGTTCGCCTGGAGGGCCCCTTCAACGATCCCCTCCTCTATGCCCATCCTTTGATCTTGCCCATCCTGAAGCGGATTTTGGGGCCAGAGTTAATCTTGAGCGGGCTGGGGGCGGTGGTCTCTCTGCCGGGATCCGCCGATCAACAAGTTCACCGGGATCTGTCTCATCTGTTTGGCGACGAGACCTTGGATGCGATCATTCCTTGCTATGCCCTGAATTTGCTTATTCCTCTGGTGGAGGTCAACGAAGAGAACGGCATGACCCGTCTCTGGCCCGGCAGCCATGCGGTCTTCGATGCCCACTATACCGAGCTCGCCCAGCAGATGCCCTTTGTCGATCCGCCCCTGGCCAAGGGATCCTGCCTCCTGTTTGACTACCGCCTGATTCACCTGGGTCGGGCCAATCGCTCCCCTGCCCCCCGTCCCCTTCTCTACAACACCTACAGCCGCGCTTGGTTTCGGGATCCTGTCAACTACACTCGGCAACCTCCCCTGGTGATCCCGGCCCAAGAGAAAGAGCGGATCCCAGCCGAGCATCAGCGCCTATTCGTGACGGCACAGATTGTGTAGACGGCCCGGAACTGCGAGCTGACCGAAAACTCGGCGGCTCAGGCCCCGGCATTTATGCCTAGGGATAAGCTACCGTCTCCTGATAGGATGTGAGTATCGCTCCACCCATTTATAGAAAGGTGCAGTGCTGAAGGTGAAGTAGAAGTATCTGGGGTGTTTCCACATCCCAGTAGCTGGTGCGTTCGCCTTGGCGGCGCGAAGCGCTTTGGCGTCCCCCACGGTGCTGCGGTATAAGCCACATGCTCGGTGTAGCTCAGTCAGTGGGAGTTGTTTTGCTGGCTGAGAACGGATCCTCTGGCTTTAGCCGTGGGGAGAACGTCAACCTCTCCTCTTGTTTGAGGAATCCGGTCAGCTAGACCGCCGAGAAGCGACGCCCTCTATGTATCAGCATGAGGGTCAGGATGAAAGGCGGAAACCCTTGCTATGGTAAACACAGAGCGGTGGGGCATCCCGTTCTTAAAGCTCAGGAAATGTCCTTAACAGGAGTCACTGAGAAGCTCGTACTCTATGCATCAGCATGAGTGCGGGAGTATGTCACGATGTCTCTGAATGGGGGTGGTTATCCCCGTTATCGCAGTTGGATTGCGCACCTCACCATGAGCGAAAAGATCCCCCAAGATCCCTCCTTGCCGGAAGTGGCGGCTGAGATGGCCTTTGCTGCGGAGCCCAGCATAGCAGAAGGAGCTGCTTCAGAAGAAGCCGCCCCAGACTCGGATCCCGGCAAGGGATCCCCTGGCACCGGCGGGTCGAATGCGCAGCGTGTCCGTCAACTGCTGGGCATGAAAGGAGCAGAGGTGGAGTCTCGCTCCATTTGGCAGTTGCACTTGCAACTGATGAAGCCTGTCACCTGGATCCCTTTGGTGTGGGGTCTGATTCCGGGGGCGGCATCTTCCGGTCACTTCACCTGGACTTGGGAGAATGTGGCTCTCATTTTGGTGGGCATGATTCTGGCGGGCCCCCTGATGACGGGCTATACCCAAACGGTGAACGAATACTACGACCGCGAGATCGACGCCATCAACGAGCCCTACCGCCCGATCCCTTCGGGGGCCATCTCTCTGCAGCGGGTGGTTATCCAAATCTGGGTGCTGCTGATCTTGGGGTTGGGCTTGGCCTACGCTCTGGACTGGTACACGGGCCATGACTTCCCGGTGATCACCTGCATTGCCTTGGCGGGAGCCCTCATTGCCTACATTTACTCGGCGCCCCCCCTGAAGCTCAAGCGCAACGGCTGGCTGGGCAACTATGCCCTTGGTGCCAGCTACATCGCCCTGCCCTGGTGGACAGGCCACGCCTTGTTCGGCGAGCTAAACTGGACGGTCTGCATCCTGACGCTGATCTACAGCTTGGCCGGGCTGGGGATTGCCGTGGTCAACGATTTCAAAAGCGTCGAGGGGGATAGGCAGTTTGGCTTGGCCTCTTTGCCGGTGATGTTTGGGGCGATGGGGGCCGCTTGGATCTCGGTGCTGATGATCGACCTGTTCCAGTTCGGCATGGCCTCGTTTTTGCTGGGGGCGGGCCTAAAACTTTACGCGGCCCTTTTGGTGCTGCTGATCATCCCGCAAATAACCTTCCAAGATATGTACCTGCTGCGGGATCCTTTGAACAACGATGTGAAATACCAAGCCAGCGCGCAGCCCTTTTTGGTGTTGGGCATGTTGGTGGTCGGGCTGGCGTTGGGCCGCTCGGGGCTGTGGTAGTCGAGCCGACGGCAAAGTGCCCATCTTGGCAACAGAGGTGACGGCTTCCGCCCTGGGTTCGGCCCGACATCTGGGCCAAGATCAAGTCAAGATCAAGTCAAGATCAAGTTAAGTTGAGCCAGGGATCCATCCCCTGCAAGGATCGTTGGCGGATCCCTGGAAGCTGTCATGGCCCTTGGCAAAAGGAGATGTCCGATGAACCCGCTTTTCCCCTTCAAACTCGGCCTGAGCCTGGTTTTGCTCTTGGGCCCGTTGGCCATCTCTCCCGCCCAAGCACAGCGGATCGTCATCGACGGGCGGGGGATCGTGGTAGAACCCAGCACAGGTGGCTCGGTGATCCTCAATCCCGACCAGCCGGTCTTTTCTCCAATCTTGCCCTCTGCAGTTCCTTTTTCCATCGATGAAGAAGGCAAGATCGTCTCTGCCCCTGGCTACCGCTGCAGTGCGGCTACTGCTGCCGACAACTCCCCCATCATCTGTCGCTCCCAGTTCAACCGCAACGACGTGGTGGTGTATGAGCGGGACGGCCAATCCAACACCTTCCTTGTGAACATCGACAACACGGTGACCCGGCCCTCCGGCAGTGGGCTGCGGATTGTGCCCAACCCTGAACCGGCGACTCCCTCGGGTAGCGGCCTGCGCATCATCCTAGACTGAGGGCAGGGATCCCTTCACCTCTTGTCCAGTTGCAACCGCAGCATTTGCTGATACATTTACGCTGAACACTGCTGACCATTACTGCTCAACGGTGAAGCGATAGCATTCTGTCCGTTTCCGTTGTCGCTACGCGACGCTAACGCGACCGCGTCAGCGGGACGGAGTCCGTTCGCGTCAGCGGGACGGAGTCCAAACAGAAAGGCGGTATCCCGCAAAGCTCTGAGCATAACACCCAGAGCGCCTTGCC
>NZ_JANSIH010000282.1:0-4346 GCF_047462075.1 Synechococcus sp. R55.2 | reverse complement strand
ATCCAGCCGGTGGAAGTCATCAGAAAAGCCGCCCCCGCATCGATACAAATCTCCCCGGCCAGCTTTTTCTCCTCCTCGGTCAGCAGAGCCGTTTCCAAAATGGCCTTGATGCAGACCCCCGTTTCTTCCACCAGTTGGGCAATCTCAGCATGGAGGCGATCCAGCTCCCCCGCCTTGAGCCAAGCCAAGTTGATGCGGACATCCAGCTCCCGGCACCCCTGCTCCACCGCCAGTTGGGCCTCGTAAAGCTTGGCCTCTGCAGTGGTTGTGCCCAGGGGAAACCCCACCACCGTGCTCACCTTGACCGGGGATCCATGCAGCCGCTCCACCACCCGCGGCACATAGCAGGGAGGAACACAAAAAGTGGGGAAACCATAGCGCAGGGCGATCTCACACCCCTGGTCGATCTGTTCTGGAGTAACCATCGGCAACAGCAGAGTATGGTCGATGTACTCCGCCAAGTTGATCGAGCTATCCGCTATGCCCTTGCGCTCCAGAGAGAGCATTGGTGGATCCCCCAGCACCCATCTTTACTCTAGCCTCAGCTTTCACCTACAGGGATCCGCAAAGAGGGCTGAGCCTTGCCAACTCAGCAGGGCGACACCTCGACCCCTCCATTCCCCAGGCACAGCTCACCCATGCTGCTGCCCACTTGCGAGCCTCGATTGACTCGCGGCTAGGTTAAGGGAACGGGGGAGGATGATTGGGTTGCCCTCAGGCACAAATGCGGGGCAAAGGGGCGGGTGCCGAGGTCACCTGCAGCAATCGGGGAATACGGCTGCTGTCGTAGATGCGAAATTCTTTTTCCAAGATGGCTTTTTCGTCGCGCACCGCCTGGTTCAATACGATGGATCCCTCTGGATCGGAGACGGAACGGTGAAAAGTGCCGGGAGGAATGCGCAAAATGCCTCGGTTCGCTTCCAGGCGCACAATATGGAAGGGATCCCGCCAGCTAAAATTCACCAGGTAAAACGTCCGTCCGCCCCATAAAGCCAGCAAGTTGTCCTCCTGGTGTGGATGCATATAAAACTGCCAATAGCCCTGAGGATTATTGGGGGGACTGATGGCCGGCCCATCGTGGTAAACCAAATCGCGGGCGTTGGATCGCGCAACCGTGATGTCGAAAAAGCGCACGCCGGGAGTATCTCGAAATTGATGGAAAGGCAATAGGGCAAACATGGATCTCGACATAGGGACACTTGACCAACGACAGGAAGATAAAGAGGTTTTCACACTGTTTCCCGCTGTTTCGCAGTGTGAAGGAGAAGTTATGTCGTAGTTTAGTCAGGCGCGGCGGAGGGTTCAAACCTGAGATAGCATCACATCTATGCGCAGATCGAATAGATGGGATCCATGAACATCTCGCAACTGCAAACCCTGGTGGCTGTGGTGGAGCGGGGAAATTTCAGCGATGCTGCCCTGCAATTGCACATTTCCCAGTCGGCGGTGAGCCGGGCCATTGCCAGCCTGGAGGAAGAACTGGGGGTGACCCTGTTGGTGCGCGGTCGCTTTGGGGCGCGCCTAACCCCGGTGGGAGAGCGACTGCTGCGCCATGTTCGCAAAATGCTGCAACTGCGGGAACAAATGGATTATGAGGCCAACCTGGAAAAAGGGTTGCGGGGGGGAAATGTGCGGGTTGCCGCTTTTCGCAGTGCTGCAACCCATTTGCTGCCGCCGGTGATCGCCCGCTTCCGCCAACAATTTCCCCAGATTACCCTCACCCTTACAGAGGAAGATCCGGCCACTGTCGAACATCTGTTGCGATCAGGCCAGGTGGATATTGGCCTGTTGCCCCTGCCGCGGGCTGCTGAGGATCTCCAGACGTGGGAGATCGCCCGTGATGAATTCATTGTGTTGGTTCCGCTGAGTTTTGGGCCCCTGCCGGAAACCTTGACCTGGGAGGATCTTTCCCGTTTTTCCTACATTCTCTACAACTACGCCGAATGTACCACGGCGGTGCGGAACCACTGGGAAGCTGCCCACCAAACCCTCAAGGTGGCCTACTTGGTGAAGGAAGACTCCACCATTGTGAACATGGTGGCGCAGGGTCTGGGGGCTGCCATTTTGCCTCGCTTGGCCGCCATCCCCATTCCCGAAGGGATCCAGATCCGTCGGCTGCCGATCCCACTGGAGCGGGTGATCGGAGCTGCTGTTCTGGCCTCTGCGCTGCATCCGCCCGCAGTATTTGCCTTCCTAGAAGCCTTGCGGGGAAACCCGTCTCAGTTGCCAAGTCAAGTTCGGAACTGACCGCATTCGGGATTGTCTTAAACTCCTCTTAAATGCTGTTTTATGGATAACTGCTAGCATGAGGCCAACTTCACTCCCACCCCCCGGAAAGGAAGGCCTCTATGAACTGGCTGACGCTGCTTGGGCTACTTTGTCTTCCCGGCTCTCTGTTTTCATGTGTTGAGTATTTGCGCTCCCAAAGGTTGGTTCAACAGCTCTCCACCACTCGGTTGCTCAAGGTAGCCGAGCTTCGCAATCTCGGTCAGACAAGTCCACAGGCAAAAGGAGCAAACTTGGCCCAAGTTTATGGCAGGATTTTGTGCAATCGGCCTTTGGTATCGGAATTTTCGCGACAGCCTTGCGTCTACTACAAGTCCGAGATCTCTTGGGAGTATGACGAAGTCGAATGCTATCGAAAGTATTTGAACAGCGAAGGCGACGTAACTTACAGCGAACGGATCAGCGAAGGCGAATACCAGAACGCTCTGCGCTTGGGATCCCGGGCAAAATCCTATCCGGGGAGAATGACCGCAAAGGAGCCCGGATTGGGCTATTCTGCCCCCAGTTCTTTCCAGAAAAGGGTTGATCCCGGCTACTCCGATTCTTTCCCACAAAAGTCCAACCCTGGCTACTTCGGCGCGGCATCCTTTCCGCAAAAACCCGGCTCTGGCTACCCCGGTTCGGATGCTTTCCAGAAGAAGCCTGGTTACCCCGATTACCCACAAAAGCTCGGCTCTCCAGCCTATCCCGAAAAATTGCCGTTTTCTGAAGCAGGCTCTCCCCAAAAGTACTACAACAATGTGTACTCCGATCCGAGCACAGGCCGGGAATATCTCCTGGAGAGAGAGACGAGAACGAGAGATGAAACCCTTCACTCAGTGGTTCGCCAGATCCCTTTTTTCATCGAAGACGAAACCGGAAGGGTGAGGGTGGATCCCACGGGTGCGGAGGTAGAGGCTATGGCGGTTGTGGATGAGCGTGTCTTTCCCGGAAAAGGCCCCAGCCGCTTCAACTTCGATCTCAAGCGCTACCTTTCCCAAGTGAGAACAGAAAACCGCTCCACTCGCTCTTTCATCTATAAGGAATGGGTGATTCCGGTGGATGCGATGGCCTTTGCCATGGGGCAGGTGCGCTTCGAGGCAGGGGATCCCGTGATCCGAAAACCTCTTTCTGGGGGACGGTTCATGATCGCGCCCAAATCCCCTGAAGCCCTCTTGGAAGAGCAGCGCTCCAATGCCAGCAGCTACCTGGTGTTGTCCATCGTCCTGCTGGGCATCGGCGTTTTCACCGTGCTCTACCTGCTGCAATCCCTGCAACCTTATCGCTGATAGGCTCCCGGCCTTCCTGTCCAGGGAGAGGGAAACCTCGGGTTACCAAAAAACTGGGTCTAAAGCCCCGCCCTAAGGCCTACGGCCCGCTGACGCGACTAGGGCGGCTTTGTGCTATGCTGCCCGCAGCGGCAGGGTAGTCAACCGCTCTAAAAACCCAACAGTCTCACGACTGGATACAGCCTCAGCAGGCTTTGTGGTTGTTGTTTGCAACGGTACCTAAGGGCATTAGGGAACCGCTCTGGGTGCTAGGGCTTGCGTAGCGCTTGGGGAGACGAGCACCGCTGCCGTGGAGGGGCAACCCAACACGATAAGTGCTGTCGCAGAACCAGGAACCAGAATCCCCTGCCTTTAGGCAGGGGAGCATGTCAATGCCACTCACAGCGACAAGCCCAGCTTGAGCCCGAACAAGGCATGGGCAAACAGTATGCACAGGATGAGGCTGCCCACATAGGCATGGGTGGTGCGCAGAGCAGCGCGGTTGCCCCCAAAGCCGCTGAGGGACAAAGCTCCATTCACCGCCAACAACAGCAACACCAGGGATCCCGTCCAAAAATGGGGGCTGCTCAACAGGGGCTTCCCTTGCATCACCAGAGAAAGAAGGCCGCCAGTGTAGCCCAAGGCAATGAAGGTGGCCATCCAGGGGGCCAATTTGCGGTGGTCAAGCAGAGGCTTCTGGGCCGCTTCCGGCAGGGATCCCTCTGGCGCTGTGGAGGCAGCTGCCAGACGCAAGACCCGTCCTCGCCACCCAGTCAGGCCGACAAAGCTGCCCATCACCACCACCACGATCCC
>NZ_JANSIH010000281.1:0-635 GCF_047462075.1 Synechococcus sp. R55.2 | reverse complement strand
GGTGGCGGCTCTGGCCATTGGTCTGGTCAATGGTTTGGTCAGGCCGATTCTCCGGCTGATCACCCTGCCGATTACGGTTCTTACCCTGGGTTTGTTTTGGCTGATTTTGAACGGCATTTGTCTAGCCATTGCCGATAAGCTGGCCGGGAATGCTTTCAACATCGATAATTTCGGCTGGGCGTTTATCGGCGCAATTGTACTTTCCATCGTCAGCGGCTTGGTTCAGCAGGTTTTTGAGCAAGGTGCGCCGAACTGACTTCGTCCCCAGCCGTGAGAGGGCAGGGTTTGGTTCAAGATTGCAGGGGGTACGCTAGGGGAACGTCAACACTCAGCCCGACGATAACCAAAACCAACTTTAAGGGATCCCGATAAGCTTTACTCCATTGGCCCTGCCCGCTAAGTTTTTGCCGCAGAACCATAGGATTCTCCACAGATAGCCTGCACAAGATCTGCCAATGGCTAACATCAGCAGGATATTGCGAGCAGGCGTTTGATCTGTGGCTGCTTTATCTAAGCCTAGCAAATCGATAGGAAACCAGTAGGGGATCAAGTTGGTCGATCTGCAACTCAGGAGCTGGTTGGTATGAAGGCATTGCTGCTCTATCCGCGTTTTCCTCAATCGTTCTGGTCTTACA
>NZ_JANSIH010000280.1:0-637 GCF_047462075.1 Synechococcus sp. R55.2 | reverse complement strand
GTGAGGATGTCCACCTGACGGGCCTTCAGAGCCTCCACCACCTGGGGATCCGCTGCTGCTGGACAGGCGGACTGATAGGCGGCCACCTCCACCACCTCTGCTCCTCGCTGCCGCAACCCCTGTACCAGCTCCTCCCGCCCTCCTGACTCAACGCGGGGAAAGAGGATGCGCTGCCCCTGCACTGGCTGCGGCCAAATGGGTAGCAGGGCTTCGGCCACAAACTCGGAGGGCATCAGATCCGGGCGAATGCCGTACTGGGCCAGCACGGAAGCGGTTTTGGATCCCACCACCGCCACTTGCAGGGAGTGGAGTGCTCGGCTATCTCGCCCCTGCCGCTGCAGCCGCTCAAAGAAAGCCTGCACTCCATTGGCAGAGGTCAGCAGCAGCCAGTCGAATTGTTCCAGGTTGGCAATGGCTGTATCCAAGGGATCCCAGCTCGTGGGCGGCTGGATCACCAGGGTCGGCATCTCCAGCACCCGCGCCCCCTGGGCCTGCAGCAACTCACAAAAAGCTGGTGATTGCCCCTCGGAACGGGTAACCAGCACCGTCTTGCCTGCCAAAGGAGCCGGTGGCGGCAAGGGTGGGATCCCCGGCAAAAAGTCCTGCCGCAACCGGATCACCTCCCCGACCACCAGCA
>NZ_JANSIH010000279.1:0-48998 GCF_047462075.1 Synechococcus sp. R55.2 | reverse complement strand
CTAAAGCTCAGTAAATTCAGCAAAGTTCAGGGTTTTGGGGGTTAGAGGCATGCTCTCCGGCAGGGGGTGGAAGCCTGAACTCCTTTCCTGCTGATCTGGGAACAGTCTAGCCAGGAGTGGCGTGCCCTCAAAGGGTATCCTTATCGCGTTAGCAGGACGAAGTCTCATTGGGGTGGGGCGAAGCGCGGCGAAAGTTTTTGTTAAGCATACACCTTAGTTCCGGACTGGGAAGATTTCAAGCGCTTTTGCACAGGTTTGGGGAGGCTCTCGTTCATTACCTTGGTTGGTTAAGCAAGTGCAGGGGTGGGATCCCTTTGTCCACCTACCTGTCCCTATGCCTATTGTGGGAGCAACTTGACGATGCGAGCGCGAACGGCCTTGCCGCTGCTGTGTCTTTCTTTGCTGTTAACTGCCTGCCGAGCTGGAAGGCCGCCCCAGGAGATGGAGGGGGACGGCCAACCCCCCACGCCAGTGGGAATAGGAGTGGTGGAAGAACGGATGATTGAGGAGGCGTCGGAATTTATCGCCAGCCTCGGATCCCAGCAGGTGGCCAGCATCCGGCCCCAGGTGAGCGGACAGGTGACTCGGGTGTTGGTGCAGTTGGGATCCCAGGTGGCTGCTGGGGCACCTCTGTTTGAGATCGACAGCCGTCAGCAACAGGCGGCGGTGGCCGGCCAAACGGCGGGGATTGCCGCGGCCCAAGCCAACCTGGAGAGCAGCCGTGCTCTGCTCGGCCAGTTGCGGGCGGATCGGATGCGCCTAGAGGCAGCGGCGGAGTTTGCCCGGGATCTGCACGAACGTAACCTGCGCCTATTCCCGCAGGAGCCCATCAGCAAGTTGCAGGTGGATCAGTCCAGCCGCTATCTGCTCCAGGCGGACCCGCCTTTGGCAGCGCAACAGGAGCAGATCCGCGCCCAGGAGGCAGCGATTTTGCGGGCAGAGCGAGAGGTGCAGCGGGCCCAGGCAGAGGCGGAGCGGCAGCAGGTGCAATTGCAGTTTTTCCAGGTCACGGCTCCCTTTGCGGGCATTGTGGGGGATGTTTTGGTGAGGCAGGGAGACTACGTGACACCGCAAACGGTTTTGACTACCCTGACCCAAAACCAGGCACTGGAGATCAACCTCAATATCCCCCTGCAGCGGGCCCCGCAACTGCGCATCGGCACCCCAGTGCAGCTCCTGGACAGCCGCGGCGAGGTGATCGGCACCAGCCAGATCTCCTTTATTGCTCCCGAGGCGGAAGCCAGCACGCAGTCGGTTTTGGCCAAGGCCCTTCTGGAGAATCCAGCCGGGCAGTTGCGCTCGGCGCAGTTTGTGCGGGCTCGTGTCATCTGGGAGGAGCGACCGGCCTTGCTGATTCCGGTGACAGCGGTGGCCCGCTTGGGAGCGCAAACCTTTGTCTACACAGTGCAAACGACGGAGCCGCCAGCAGAGGGCATGCCCCCGGGGGCGGTGGCGGTGCAAAGGCCGGTACGGCTGGGATCCATCCACGGGAACAGCTATGAGGTGCTGGAGGGCCTAGAGGCCAATGAGCCAATTGTGCTCACTGGCCTGCAAAAAATCCGCGATGGCGCACCGATTATTGATGAGGTGATCCTTCAGCAGAGGGGGCAGCAACAAGGTGGAGAGGGGGATCCCCGCCCTAGAAGAGGCTGTGCATTCTCAGCAATTCTTATTTGCCCCAGTTTTGGCCCAGTCATCCAAGCTTCAACTTGAAGGGCGACCAGCTCAACCGGTATCTCATCGCAGCGGATCCTTAGACTTATGTTCGTTGACTTTTTCATTCGCCGTCCTGTTTTCGCTACCGTCTGCTCCATCATCATTGTGCTGGTGGGGGCGGTGAGCATTCCCCTACTGCCGGTGGACTACTACCCTCAGGTGGCGCCGCCAGCCGTAACTGTGACAGCCGTTTACCCTGGGGCCAATGCCGAGACGGTGGAGACGACGGTGACCAACGTGCTGGAGCAGGAGATCAACGGCGTCGAGGGCATACGCTACCTCTCTTCGGTGAGCAGCAGCAACGGTACCAGCCAAATCACGGTCACCTTCAGCCCCGATCGGGATCTGGACATAGCGGCTGTGGATGTGCAGAACCGAGTTGCCCGAGTTCAGGCGCGGCTGCCGGCAGAGGTGATCCAAAATGGCGTCAGCGTCCAAAAAGCCGGCGACAGTGCTTTCGTGCAGGTGGTGGCGCTGCGTTCGCAGGCAGGGGAATATGATGAGCTGTTTTTGAGCAACTACGCAGAGCTGTTTGTGCGGGATGCTTTGCGGCGCATCCGGGGCGTGAGCGATGTCATCATCTTTGGAGAGCGCACCTACGCCATGCGCATTTGGCTGGATCCGACACGCTTGGCCGGCTACGGGCTAACGGCTCTGGATGTGGTGAACGCGGTGCGCCAGCAGAATATCCAGGTGCCTGCCGGCCAAATTGGCAGCCAGCCCAGCCCGCCGGATCAGGAGTTTCAGATCAGCGTCCAGGCAACGGGGCGGCTCTCACAGCCGGAGGAGTTCGCCCAGATCGTTCTCAAGGCCAACGCCGATGGCAGCTTGGTGCGCATTGCCGATGTGGGCCGGGTAGAGCTGGGGGCCCAAAGCTACGATACGTTCTTCCGCATCGGGGGGCAGGAGGCGGTGGGGATCGCCATCACCCAACAACCGGATGCCAACGCCCTAGAGGTGTCGCGGCAGGTGCGGCAGACGTTGGCGCAGCTGGCGGAGAGTTTTCCGCCCGGCTTGATCTACGAGATCCCTTTCGACGCCACCCTGTTCATTACCGAGTCGGTGCAGGAGGTGATTTTCACTCTGTTGCAGGCGATTGGCCTGGTGGTGTTGGTGCTGTTTATCTTTTTGCAGGATTGGCGCATCACCCTCATTCCCACCATCACCATCCCGGTAGCGCTGCTGGGTACTTTTGCTTTTGTGCGCCTGTTTGGCTTTTCCATCAACACTCTGACCATGTTTGGCCTGACTCTGGCCACCGGTCTGGTGGTGGACGATACCATCGTGGTGGTGGAAAATATCTCCCGCTATATCCGTGATCGCGGCATGCGGCCTCTGCAGGGGGCCTCGGCGGGGATGAATGAGGTGTTGGGGGCGGTGATTGCCACTACGTTGGTGCTGTTGGGGTTATTCCTGCCGATTGCCTTTTTTCCCGGCACCAGCGGTCGCATCTATCAGCAGTTTGCCGTCACCATTGCGGTGGCGGTCTCTCTGTCCACGTTCAATGCCATTACTTTGGCCCCGGCGTTGTCGGCACTGCTGATTCGTCCGCGCTCAGGAGAGATGTTTTGGCTGTTGCGCTGGTTTGACCGGTTGGTGGAAGGGATCCGAGCGGTCTACCGCCGCCTGCTGGAGCTGGTGGTGAGGCTGCGGCTGCTGGTGGTGGCTGGATTTGTCGCCTGTTTGGGCCTCACCTACTGGCTGTTCCAGGTTGTGCCGACGGGGTTTGTGCCGGATGAGGATCAGGGCTTTTTCATCACCATTGTTCAGGGGCCGCCGGGGGTCTCCCTTCACTACACCGACGGGGTGATTCGGCAAGCCACAGCCGTTTTGGAGGGGATCCCGGAGATCGAGGATGTGGCGGTGGTGGGGGGCTTCAGCTTTACCGGGCCCTCGCCGGGGAATGGGCTGATCTTTGCCACCCTCAAACCTTGGGAAGAGCGACGGCGACCGGAGCAATCGGCCCAAGCGATTGTTGACAGGCTATTTGGGCCTTTTTTGGGTGGGATCAGCCGCTCGTTGGTGATCCCGATCTTGCCGCCGGCCATTCCGGATTTGGGGGTTACCGGTGGGTTTACCTTCCAACTTCAGGATCGGGGGGTCAACGATTTCAATCTGTTGGAGCAAACGGCCAACACCCTGTTTTTTGTGGGCAACTCGCCGCCCCAGCCGGGCCAACCTCCCTTGGGCCTGCGGGTTAACCCGCCCACTTTCAACGCCAATTCGCCGCAGCTAGAAGTACAGGTGGATCGGGATCTGGCCCAGTTGCTGGGGATCCCTCTGTCGGATGTCTTCGGCACGCTGCAAACGCTGTTGGGGGGCACCTACGTCAATGATTTCGACCTGTTCAACCGCAATTACCGGGTCTACGTGCAGGCAGATCAGATCTTCCGGGCCAACCCAGAGAGCATCGGCCAGTTCTACGTGCGCGGGGGCCAGGGGCAATTGGTTCCGCTGAGCACTTTGGTGCAGGTGGAGGAGACCACCGGCCCGGCCATCATTAACCACTTCAACCTTTTCCGTTCTGCCGAAATTCAAGGTAGCCCCCTGCCGGGCTTCAGCTCAGGGCAAGCGATTCGGGCAATGGAAACGCTGGCCGCCCAGTTGCTGCCCCAGGGGTTCGGCTTCGAGTGGTCGGGCCTTTCCCTGGAAGAAATCGAGTCGGGAGGACAGGCGCCGCTGATCTTTGCTTTGGGCCTGGTGTTCGTTTTCCTGGTGCTGGCGGCGCAATTTGAGAGCTGTGTGGATCCCTTGATCATTTTGTTGGCGGTGCCGCTGGCGGTTCTTGGGGCTCTTTTGGCGCAACTGCTGCGGGGCTTGACCAACGACGTCTTCTGCCAAGTCGGGTTGGTGATGTTGATCGGGCTGGCCAGCAAAAACTCTATCTTGATTGTGGAGTTTGCCAACCAGTTGGTTGCCCAAGGGATCCCACTGCTCAAAGCTGCCACCCAAGCAGCCGAGACGCGCTTCCGCGCCATTCTGATGACCGCCCTGAGCACTATCCTGGGTATTTTCCCTCTGGCAGCGGCCACGGGCGCAGGGGCAGCCAGCCGTCAGTCGCTGGGCACGGCGGTGATCGGCGGCATGTTCGTCTCGACAATGCTCAGTTTGCTGGTGGTGCCGGTGCTCTATGTCGTGATCAAGGGGATCCAGGTGCGAATTTTGGGGGGATCCCCTTCGCCTGTGGATCTGGCGCATCTGCCCCCACCGGAGGATCCCAAGGATCTGCTGCCTGGTGGCGACAGCGTTGGGTAGCAAGAGGGATCTGCTTGCTTCTTCTCTTCTGGCGGAAAAGCGAGTGGGGGAAGGGGGCACCTTTCATCCACCGAGGGCCCTGTCTTCGAGCAGTTCGAGCTCGGCTCCGCCGGGCATTTTTTCCCAGAACTGAGCCAGGTGTTGCAGGCCCACAAAGCCCAACTGCCAGAGGATCAAGGCTAGAGGGCCGTGCTGCTGCCGTTGGATCTTCAGGGCCAGAGCCAGTTGTTTGGGCTTGAGGAGCTGTTGCTGCTCAGCAAACTGGCAGAACTGTCGATCCCATTGGCTAAGGGCTTGTAAATCCGGCAGGGTCGGTTCCATAGGTTTGGCCGGGCAGGAAAGGATTGAATGTCGAGGATCGGGATCCTCGTACTGATTCTGGGGATCTTCTTGCGGATCCCTTGCAACAGGTTTCTTCCAGGGTATGTGACCACCCAGGCCCTCCCAAGGCCGGTTAGGGCAGAGAGGACTGAGCTTTGTCGCAAAGCTGGCTTATAGATCCTGGCAGGACGGTCTATCCCCAGGGGTCGTCGTCGAAGGGACTATCTGACCAATAGCCACTCTGCTGGGATGGGGGGGGCTGTTGGGGGAGAGGAGGCGTGTAGGCAGGGGGTGGCGTTGGGATGGGGGTGGGTTTTTCCAGATCCTCAAGTCGAGGCAGGTCGGCGGGCTTGGGCTCGACACCAAGGCTTCTCAGCTTGGCTTGCGTTTCTTGCACTTGCGCATTGAGCTCTTCCAGGTAGGCGCGGTAGTGGTTGGCAGCTTCCAGGTACTGCTTGGCTTTCTTTTCGTTTTCCTGGACGACCGCCTCCAGTTCTTTGGTGCGAACGGTGTAATCGGCCTCTTGGTTGGTGAGGTTTTCGATAGCTTGATTGAGTACAGCCCGCCGGCGCTCCAGTTGGGCTACGATTTCCGACAACTGTCGTTCTCGCTCGCTGAGGCTGCGTTCGCGGTTTTGGGTTTGTTCCAGTTGAAAGCTAGCCTGGCTTAACTGCTCTCGCAAATACATCACCTGGGGCTCTGTCTCGTTGCGTTCCTGCTGCAACTCAAAGACCCGGGCTTCCAAGTTGTCTTTTTCCTGCTGCAACACTTCCCGCTCGTTCAAAAGACGGGTGTAGAGCTGGTTGAGAAAGTCCACCTCCATCACCACTTGGCTAAGCTGAGTGGCGTATTCCCCAACCAAAGCCAACTCCCGAGCGAGGTTTTGGGTTTCACTGGTGGCTTGCTCGGTAAAAAACTGGGGAAGTTGGGTGGTTTCTCTGAGGCGTTGGGTAAATTGTCTGAAGCGGAAAGAAAAGTTGCTCGCCATTGCCGGTGCGGTAGCCTCGAAGCTCAGGGGAATGCCGATGGTTCGATTTCACGATGTCTGGATTGCTTCCAATCTAACATTGTGCTACAGCTTTTGCGGAAGCTTGCCTTGGGTGGGATCGGGGGGAGTTTCAGGGGCCGGCATGGCAACTTCCCCAGAGGGATCCCGCTTCTCGGATTCCGGCTGGGGGTTTTCTGTCGCTCTGTTTTTATCCTTGTCTTTTTGGTCTTTCGAGGTGCCTTCTGAATCTTGGCCGGAGATGCGGCGCAGCAGCCGTTGCAGGAGTGGGCTGCGGCGATTGCCGATGACGGAGAAGCGGCTTTCGATCTCCTCGACGGGGACGGGATCCATTTGGGCCAGCTCCGGCTCGCTGAGGAGGAGTACCCGTATCGTTGCAATGGGGATCTGCAAGAATAGGTTGGATCCCCAAAATCCAAAGGCAGCTATGGCTAGGCCTGCCAGACGGGTGCCGTTGCCAGGGGTGAGCGGGGCAAAGAGGGGGGCAAAGTCGTAGAGGCGCTCACCGACTTCCAGCATCAGGATTGCCGCCAACAGCGTCAAAATCTTATGTTCGGGGCTGAGGAAGGCGGCCAAGATGCGGCGCTGGTCGGGGGTAAGTTCTTCCGGGGGGACAGAGGCCACCCACAGGCTGAAGATATCCAATGGCTTGCGCCACTGCAGGGCAAAGACCGGCCCAATGCCCACCACGGCCACCCAGGCCTGCTCTACCCCCACCGGCAGGAGGGGATCCCCTGTGGCCAGCCCGATCAGGGTCAGCCCCACCCACAAGGGGAAGAGGAGGATGCCGGCGGCATGGATCCAGAGGAAAGGTTCCTGCCAATGGCTGCGCATGGGGAAGTTCCAAGAGGGACAGGGAAGAGCAGGGCTAGGGGCGAGATTTGTCCACCACTTCCAATTCTGTGAGGCGGAAGGTGACCAATTTATCCCAGTTGCCGCCTTCAAAGAGGACAGCGGCATGGTCGTCGGTAACTCGCTGTACCTGTCCCTCAAAGCAGTAGTAGGTGTCGTTGGGGTTGATGACCCGGACGGCAACGCCGGGGTGGATCGGGGGAAGGGCTTCGAGGAGGGTTGGGGTTGGAGTCGTGTTCACGTTTCAGCTATCCTCTTTTTTTGCAGAAGCTCTGCCTTACTATTATGGGGGAAAGCCCCTCTCTTGCCGAGTCTCCCCCTCGTTGACCTTCTCCCCACAGCGGTTCACCGAGGGTTGGGCAATGGGCTGAGGTGTGGCTTCCAGCCCGCTAACACGAAAGGGGCCTGCACTGCGACTTCGACGGTCAATCCAGCTCCAGCTCAAGGCCCCAGACAATGGCTACTGACATAAAGTCTTCCCAGTCCCAACTCTGGCATGTGTTGGTGATCGATGATGAGCAGGGACGGCGGGCTGTGGCCCTCAGCGCTGCCACCTATTCGATTGGCAGGGATCCCAGCAATGCGATTGTCATTCATTCGGCGGCAGTTTCTCGGCAACACGCGCTGCTGCTGCGGCTACCCCACAAAGATGGCCAATATACCTACCGGCTGTTGGACGGCAATATCGAGGGCAAGCGCAGCACCAACGGCATTTCGGTGAATGGGCAGAGATGTCTGAGCTGGGATCTCAAGGATGGGGATCAGATCCTGTTGGGGGATCGGGTGCGGATGCAGTACTGCATTCGTCGGTTGTCGGACGAAGATTTTCAGCAGTATCTCCAGTCTGTAAGCTTTCGCAGCGTGAAGGCGGAGGTGGTGGATCGACGCTCCACAACACTGCAGCGGTTTGATCCGCCCTCGATGCAGGCGATTTTGCCCCAAGAGGAGACGACGGAGAAGATTGAAGGCGTGAGGCCCCGACGTCGCCATCCGCTGCGGCTGCTGTTCCAGACCCTCTGGGGGCGTTTGAGGGGAAAGCTGAGATAATTTAGCCCTCAGGAATGCCCACCCGTTCTGAGTCTGGGAGCGCTGATGCAGTCTCGTCGGTGCTGTCTTTGCGGTCTTGCTCTGACGCTTCTGCCTGCAAGTCCAGGAGGGAGGGGGGGGAGTTGGCTTCCTCGATCAATACTCCCCGCAGCCAGAGGGGAGCGACAAAGGTGGTGGCAATCACCATGACGATGATGCTGACATCGAGGGCATCGGAGAGAACTCCACTGGCGGCTCCCACGCCGGCAAACACCAGGCCCACCTCACCCCGGGGAATCATGCCCACCCCGATGGCGTAGCGGTTGATGCCCGGCTTGCCAAAGGCCCCCAAGCCTGCTGCCAGCTTGCCCACAATGGCAACTCCGATCAAAAAGACGGCAATGATCAGTCCCTCTCGGTTGGCAGGGAGGGTGGGGTTGAGTACGGCAAGGTTGGTTTTGGCCCCAACGCAGACGAAGAAGATGGGCACCAGTAGGTCGGAAATGGGCTTGATCTGTTCTTCCAGCTCTTGCCGTTTCTCGGTTTCGGCCAAGATCAGGCCAGCGGCAAAAGCGCCCAAAATCGCTTCTAGATGAATGATTTGCCCTACATAAGCCAGCAGAAAGGCCAGCACAAGGGCGGGCAGAAGGGGGTTACCTCGGGTCTTCAGGCTGTTGAGAAGGGCAACAAAGTAGGGGCTGAGAAGGCGCCCCAAAACAATGGAGCCGACCAAGAAGACGATGGCACTGAGGATGATGATGCCGATATCGGAAAGGTTGACTTCTCCGTTTTTGGCCAAGCCCGCCACCACGGCCAAGATGATGATGCCCAACACGTCATCCAAGACGGCGGCACCAATGATCACTTGCCCCTCTGGGGAGGTGAGTTTTTGCAGCTCGGCCAAGACGCGGGCGGTGATGCCGATGCTGGTTGCTGTGAGGGCAGCGCCGGCAAATATGGCGGGGATAACGGGCACATGAAACAGGTAGAGCAAGCCCAGGGTTCCGGCCAGGAAGGGCACAGCAACGCCGATGATGGCTACGGCTGCGGCTTGAGGGCCGACCCGCAACAGCTCGGCCAGATCCGACTCGAGGCCGATTTCAAACAAAAGGACGATCACCCCGATCTCGGAGAGGATGTCGATGATCTGGCTTTGGGAGGAAAACACCTGCACCAGGGATCCCTCGTCGAGTCCGGCAGTGGCTTGCAGAAATTGCATCAATGCTGAGGATTGGGCCAAGGCGTGCAGCTCTTGGCCGGAAACTTGTCCTTCCGGGAAGACCAACAACCCCAGCGCGGAGGCCCCTACCGCGACGCCCCCCAGCAGCTCTCCCAACACGGGGGGAAAACTCAGGCGGACGGCAATTTCTCCGGCGATACGGCTGGCCAGATAGATGACCACTAGAGCCATCAGCACCGCTACCAGGATCAGGGGCGAAAGATTGGCAGCTCCTTCAATGGGGGCAGCGGCTTCGACGGCAAGCAAAACGGGATCCCAGCAATTCAACAGCAAGATCTCAACCTCAGGTGGACTGCTTTTTGTCTTGGGTTGGCACAAGCAGAGCGGCTCTGTTCAGGCAATCGCTCTGCCAGAAGACTGTTACAAAGGCTAACCCTCATGGCGATCCGCTTGCAATGCCTGCATCGGCACTTTATGAGGACTCTGTCCCGCTGATGCCAACAGAATGGTTTCCGATGAAGTTGCTCTGGTTGGCAATGGCTATATTTTTATGGCGGTGCGGGTTCTCAGCTTGGGATCCCAGGTGCCGTGCACTCTGTCTCGATCTACCGCGAGGATTAACGGTGATATCTCCTCTACGCACGCTGAGTGAACGCTGGCTACCCATCCTCCTGACAGGGATCCTACTGCTGCTGGTTTGGGATCCCTTGGCGATTTGGGCGAACAGCCCGGCGGCGCAACGCCTCTTGGAGCAGGGCACTGCAGACTGCAGCACGGTCAGGGAGTGTGCTCGACTATTGCGCAACCCGATCCTGCCTTCTTTGGGTCAATTGGCGGAGGGCTTGAGAAATATGGCGTTCCCCCTCACTTCCACGAGCGCAGTTGGGTATAACGCTCTGGTCACGGCAGCAGAAACGCTGGTGGGGTTGGGGCTGGCTTTGCTGGTGGGGTGGGCAACGGCGGTGGCGTTGGTGTTTTCGCGAGCTTTTGAGCGGATGATGCTTCCCTGGATTGTTGCTTCCCAGAATGTGCCAATTGTGGCTTTGGCGCCGGTGCTGGCGGTGGTGCTGGGGCAATATGGGGTGCGGGGTCTGTTGCCGAAAGCAATCGTGGCGGCCTACATTGCTTTTTTCCCGCTGTCGATCGGCATTGCCAAGGGGTTGAGCAGTGTACCGCCTCTGCAATTGGATTTGATGCGCACTTACCATGCCCACCCGCTGCAGGTATTTCGCTGGGTGCGGATCCCGGCGGCTATGCCGATGGTGTTTACCAGCCTGAAGGTTGCGGTGGCGATGGCTCTGGTGGGGGCTATTGTGGCAGAGATTTCGATTGTTAGCTTTGCAGGGCTGGGGCCGATGTTGTTAAGCCGTTCCTATTACGGCGACATGGTGGGGTTGTGGGTGATCATGCTGGTGGCGGCAGCTTTGGGGATCCTCTTGGTGCAGGGGATTGGCCTGCTGGAGAACATCTGGACGCGGTGGCGGCGACCCACTCCGTAACCCACTCAACACTGGGGATCGACGGGGCTTTGGATCTGATTTCGCGATTGGGGTTTCGTGGGCTGCTCTGGTTCCATCGGTGGATAGTCCAGATAATTGACACTTATCTGGACTATCATCTTCACAGCCGCTCCCCTGAGCAGGACGAAGCGTTTATTGCGCCCTCTCCTGGAAGACCCCTCGGAGCCGGCAATCCAGGACAAGCTGCTCCTTAGGAGGAAGCCTCGCCTTGGCCCGGTGCAGGATTGGATCCATCCGGATCGGACGGTGGCCCAGACAGATCCAGAGGATTAAACCGGTTCATGGCCGTCATCAGTCCCTCTTGCCAGCAGCACTCCACGGCCTCTACCGCCACATCCAACACCCGCTCCAGCACCTCTTGTTCTGCAGGGGCGAATCCACCCAACACATGCCCGACCACATCTTGGCTGCCCTTGGGTTTGCCCACCCCCAAACGCAGCCGTGGAAACGCCTCGCTCCCCAAGTGCTGAATGATGGACTTCATGCCGTTGTGCCCACCGGCAGAACCGGATCCCCGCAGGCGCAGACGACCCAGCGGCAGATCCATATCGTCGTACACCACCAGCACAGAGGCGAGATCTAACTTGTACCAATCCAGCACCGCCCGCACCGATTGGCCGGAACGGTTCATGTAGGTTTCCGGCTTGAGCAAGCGTCGCTTTCCTCCCAGGGCAAACCCTTCTCCGTAGCTACCTTGGAATCGCTTCTCCAAAACCAACGGGATCCCCCAGCGCTGCGCCAGCCGATCCACCACCATAAAGCCGCAATTGTGGCGGGTATTGGCGTATTGAGGGCCGGGATTGCCCAGGCCCACAACGAGCTGCAGGGAAATCTCATCGGTTCCCTTGGGCTTGACCTGGGTCACAACGTTTCTCGCCTCCTCGAGCTAAAGTAAGGCATCGCTGCTTTGAGTGGTGTTGGCGTGTTTTTGGGCTGCTGGTCGCCCCGAAGGTGTCAGATACCCAGCCGGACTGAGTCGGGACAGCGGTGAGGATCCCTGGGGGCAAATGGCTCGCCGCCCATGACTCTGCCATTGTTTATTGTCAACGCTCATTGTGAACGCTTCTGACCAACCCTGCTATGAGCCTGCCCACCCCCTTCGGTCTTCACCCCAGCACAACCGAATTCGATGCCTCGGATGCCCTGCGCCTCAGCCAGCGTCTGATTCAAGTGGGGATCGCCCTCTCCTCAGAAACAGATCTGGGGCGGCTGCTGGAGTTGATCGTTGCTCAAGCCCGAGAACTGACCCACTGTGATGGGGCCAGCCTCTTTGTCCGAGAGGGAGAAGAATTGCGGTTTTTCGTGGTCAACCGCCATGAGGAGCTGCGGGATCTGCGCTTGCCCCTCAGCCCTTCCAGCATTGTGGGCTACGTGGTGCTCACCGGGGAAAGCTTGAATTTGCCGGATGTCTACCGCCTGCCCGCCGACCGGCCCTATGCCTTTAACCCACAGGTGGATCGGCAAACCGGCTATCGCACCCGCTCCTTGCTCACCGTGCCGATGCGGGATCCCTCAGGCAAGATCCTTGGCGCCCTGCAACTGTTGAACCGCCTAAAGCCGGATCACCCCACCCCCCTAGCTCCTGACCAGGTGGCTGAGTGGAGCCAACCTTTTTCTGAGCTGGAAGTCAGCGTGGCAGAAGCCCTAGCCTCCCAGGCGGCGGTTGCCTATCAAAACGTCCAATTGCGGGAAGAGCTCAAATCTGCCCACTTCGAGACCATCTTCTGTCTGTCTCTGGCCGCAGAATACCGGGATCAAGATACCTCCTTTCACCTGAAGCGGATGAGCAACTACTCCCGCATCATCGCCAAGCACTTGGGCCTATCCAGCCATGAGCAAGAGCTGATCTTCTACGCCAGTCCCATGCACGATGTGGGCAAAATCGGGATCCCGGATGCCATCTTGCAAAAGCCGGGGCGCCTGACCCCAGAAGAACGGCAGATCATGAACCGCCACCCTGAGATCGGCTACTAAATTCTCAGCAAGTCCGACTCCGAGCTGATGCAAAAGAGCGCCATCATCGCCCTTACCCACCACGAGAAGTTCGACGGCAGTGGGTATCCGCGCGGCCTCAAAGGAGAAGGGATCCCTCTAGAAGGGCGGATTGTGGCCTTAGCCGATGTATTCGATGCCTTGGCCAGCCGTCGCCCCTACAAAGAAGCCTGGGCTTTGAATGAGGTCTTTCAGTTTGTAGAAGACAACAGCGGCAGCCATTTCGATCCGCAAGTGGTGGCCGCCTTTAACCGAGGACGCAGCGAAATTCTGGAAATCTACCACCGCTATCCAGAAACCCGCTAAATCCAGCTCCAGATCAATCAGGGATCCAAGATACCAACCCAGAACATTCAGCTCCAAAGGGATCCATCCCCGCAAACTGCAAAGAAGGGATCCCAGGCCATCCTTTCCGTACAATCCCGCAGAATCTTATGGGCAAAAGGTGGGATCCCAGGGCAAACTGAAGGTGGTCGATTTTCTGCACAAATTACCCCATTGAAGGCCGATCTAGAGCCGACTTTTTGTGTTCCTCTACACATCAGTCTCCAACCCATCTGTACCCAACCTGTGCCGAGGATCCCTGTGATGGCTACCCTGACAAATCCACCCACTCCTACCCTATCGATCAACACCAAGCTGCGCGATTTGGCCTTGGTGGAGTTTCAGGTGAACGAGTCCACCCCTTGCGAGAATGTGGTGCGCCGCCTAGAAGATGACAGCAGCCTTTCAGGAGTCATCGTGCTGGACGAGCGGTCACAGGTGCGGGGAATGTTGACCCGCCGCGCCATTTTGGAGTGGATGCTCAGCAAGCCCTACGGCCTGGATGTGTTTTTGAAGCGGCCCATCAGCTCCATGGTAGAGTTCCATAGCCGGGATTTTCTCTTGCTCCCCGGCGACTGCGATGTCATCCAAGCAGCCGACCGAGCTTTCCAACGGCCCGAAGAGACCATCTATGACCCCGTGGTGGTTCAACTGGGATCCCAGGACTACCGCCTTCTCGATGTGCCGGTGTTGTTGGTGGCCCAGGCCCAGGTGCATCTGGCCACCCAGCGCAAGCTACAGGAGCAGCAGGAAGAGATGAAAAGGATCTTGGCAGAGCTGGAGCAGGAAAAAAACCGCAGCCTCCAGTATGCCCGGGATCTGGAGCGACAAAAAGCCGAGATCCTCAACCAAAACCTGGCCTTAGACATGGAACGTCGCCGGGCCCAACAGCGCTCCGAGGAGTTGGCTCGCCTTAACGCCCGCATCATTGAAATCAGTTCTGTGCTCTCTGAGAGAGGCAAATCCACCTTTGCCGCTACCTTTGAAGGCGTGGAAGCCGTACGCGGCCTAGTTCAGGAAATTGCCGACAACAGCCAGGAGTTGTCGCGGGAGCTCAAGGAGATCAACACCATCGTGGATTTGATCGTAGAGGTGGCAGGATACATTCGCCTGCTCTCTTTCAATGCGGCTGTAGAGGCCAACCGCAGCGGTGGTGCCGGTGGCTTTGGAGCCATTGCCCAGGAGATCCGCAAATTGGCCGGGCGAACCACTGAGGCCAGCAACCGTATTCGCAGCTTGGCAGAGCGTATCCAGCGCCAGAGCCAATCCACACTGCAATCGGCCCAGAGCAGCGCTGAGGTGGTGCAATCCCTTTACCAGCAGGCCCAGTCAGCCCAGTTGGCCCTGGAAGAGCTGCAAACCCTGTTGGAACGAGCCCAGATCTAGCCGAACTTTTGAGATTCTTTTGGATCTTGAGATCCTATGGTTGCCATGGTGACTAGGGGGCAGCTTTCCCCTCTCGAATCTCATAAGTGTAGAATTGCCCAGCCACGGCGAGGGTTTCAAAGTGGTAGGTGGGCAAGGAAATCCCCAGCGGGCCAAAGTTGAGCAACGACAAATCGGTGGTATAGAGGCTGAAGAGGATAAAATTCTGCCGGCGGGTTTGGCGCATGAACAAAGCTTCCAGTTCGGGCTGAAGCTCTCGGACGAGAGTATGACATTCCTCAATCAAAGTGGCCAGGAAAGCCGGGATCTGAGCACAGTATTCCCGCGTAGCGTAGGCAGCCAGTTGTTCCCCTGCATAGGTTCCGTACTCTTCTAAGGTGGGATTGGTGATGGCCAAAGCAGCCACCCCTCCGGCCAAAACCAGCCCGGAAAGCAAGGAAAAGACCTTTAGCATCGCAGCCTCCGAAACCAGATTTTCCATTCTGCTACAGGCTTGAGCCACCTCAACAGGGATCTTCCGGCAGAAGCCAAAGGGTTCTGTCCCGCTGACGCAATCGACCAAAGCCGACCCGTCGATCCCGTAGCCCTTTCGCCAGCCGCCTGCGCGGGATCAACAGCCAAACGCTCTACCCCGAAAGGACTCCTAGGAACCCGGTTCACCGGCGCTGCACGGCAACAGTGTTCCGGCAAGCCCGCAGAAGGGCTATATCCCTTGATTGAGTTGCTGGCCCACAGGATAGGATGGGATCCGATGTGCAGATGGTTTGATGTTCTCTATGGAACTTGCCGATCTAAGACGCACCCTAGAATCGCTCACCTTGCGCCTGAGCAACGCTCAGGACTATCTTTGACCTGCCCCACTTGGAGCAACAGATCGCCATCCTAGAGCAGGAAGCCTCCCAGCCCCAGTTTTGGAATGATGTAGAGGCAGCCCGCCGCCACATGCAGCAGCTCAACAGCCTCAAAGCCTCCTGGGATCAGGTGCATCGCTGGAAGGATCGCCTAGAAGATGCCGTCAGCGCCCTTGAGCTGCTCCAAGAAGAGCCCGATCCGGAACTCTTAGCTGAGACAGCGGGATCCCTGGCAGTGGTGGAGCGGGAGTTGGGCCAGTGGGAGCTACAGCAACTGCTCTCCGGCCCCTACGACAAAAACGGTGCCATCCTCACCATCACCGCCGGCGCAGGGGGAACCGACGCCCAGGACTGGGCGGAAATGCTCCTGAAAATGTACACCCGCTGGGCCGAAAACCAGGGCTACAAGGTCAGCCTCTCGGAATACTCCGAAGGTGCCGAAGCCGGTATCAAGTCCGCCACCCTGCTGATCGAAGGCCCCTACGCCTATGGTTATCTCTCTGCCGAGAAGGGTAACCACCGGATGGAGCGCATCAGCCCCTTCAACGCCAACGGCAAACGGCAAACCAGCTTCGCCGGCGTAGAGGTGATGCCGATCCTGGAAGAGGAAAGCGAGTATGAGCTGAAGATGGAAGATCTGGAGTTCGAGACCTCCCGCTCGGGTGGAGCAGGTGGCCAAAACGTGAACAAAGTGGAAACAGCAGTGCGGGTGATCCACAAGCCCACCGGCATTGCTGTGCGCTGTACCGAAGAGCGCTCCCAACTGCAAAACAAAGAGCGGGCCATCCAGATCTTGAAGGCCAAGCTGATCGAGATGGAAGAAGAAAAACGCAGACAAAAGCTGGCCGAGATTCGCGGCGAGATGGTGACTCAGGGCTTTGGGGGGCGTATTCGCACCTACACCTTCGATCCTTACAAGTTGATCAAGGATCACCGCACCAACGCCGAAACCTACAATGTCGAGGCCTTTATGAACGGTGAGCCGAGCGAGCTGATGCACTTTATTCAAGCCTACTTGCGGCAGGAAAATGCCAAGCAAGCCGCTGCCGTTTAGAGTCGGCTCCAGCGCTCCCACACTGCCTGCATCAGAGCAAGCCGCTCCTCCGGTGAGGCCATTTGGAGCTGAACGGGATCCCCTTCTGGAAAGACCCCCCCTACCCCCCACCCCACAGCTCTGGGGCAAGCCGTCTTCTCCTGCAGGGATCCCGCCCAGGCCAGTCCATGCCAAGCGCCGATGGCAGTCTCCAGCGCAGAAGAAAAAACCAGATCCAGGCCGGGATGTCGGCTGAGATACTCCCGCAGCGCGATGCAGGAGCCCACCAAAGATGGCTTCACCACCAGGATCCCTGTCCATCCTGAGCGATGGACGGCTTGCAACTGTTCCAAACAGGCCACCGATTCATCCAAAGCAATGGGGGTCTGGTACTGGCGGCTGAGCTCCACCAGATGGGAGTGCTGATTCGGCGGCAGAGGCTGCTCCAAAAACTCGATCTTGCCCGGCGAGTCCTGGTTAAGCCGATCACAAACGGCCAGCCACCGGTGGGCCTCCGCAAGCCCTAGTCCCCCATTGGCATCCAAACGCAGACGGGATCCCGGCGGCAACCGCTCCAGCCATTGCTCCAGCTTCTTCAACTCCTGCTGCATGGGATCCCTCCCTACCTTGAGCTTGTACACCGCTCGCGTCAGCGGGACGGAGTCCTTGTAGGCTCCCGACGGGATGGTCTCCCCCAAAAGTTCACAGAAAGAGAGCAAAGAGAGATCCCTATTCAACCCATCGGGATCCCGACAGGCCAGCCAAGCGCATTCAAACCCAAACCGGCAGGTTGGCAGTGCTTCTGGGATCCCCAAAATATGCGCCTCCGACAAAAGAGGGGGCAACTGCCGACAAAACTCCAGAGCCTGCTCCAGGGTTTCGCTGCCAAACCAAGGGATGGGAGCAATTTCCCCATATCCTTGACAGCCTGTCTCCCGATCCGTAAGCCGGATCAGGATCCCTTCCCGGATAGACCACAGGCCGTGGTGGGTGCGCAGGGGCTGCCGAAAGGGACGCCGATAGGAGCAAAACGCAAAGGAAAACCGCTCTTCCAGCCGCCTGAGCGGTGCAGACTCCTCTTTCTGGGTATCCCCTGCGGGTGATCTACTGTGCCTACCAACCACAAAAAACCAAGCAGGATAGATAGATAAAGAAGGGAAAAACTCCGGCTTTCTCAGAGGTCTGCTCTTCAGATCAAAAACGATCCCCGTCGCTTTCTTTAACACCCTGAGATTGACTCATAATGGCGCATAATAATATTATAATTGTATTTATTTATTATAATGACCTCAATCCAAAGTTCTGGTCACTTCAGGTCAGGGTGAGACACCTGGGCTACTGAAAAAAGCCTTCTGGCACAATGCATTATGCATTATTGCTCCGCAACGCTGACGCGACGACGCAACCAACGTTTTAGGTGTGGGTGCAGTGTCCTAGTTTGAATCGAAACGACCATAAAACACCGGCTCAACTTCTGCCAAGGCAGCTTCCGGCCCCACCAGAGCAATGGCCGAGTTGGTCAGGTAGGTTTTTGCGGCTTGATGGAGCTGCTCTGGGGTGAGTTGCCTGACCCTCTGCAAATACTGCTGGTCAAACTCCATGCCCAAGCCCAAAATCTCGTACCAGCCCACCAGTTGGGCCACCTGGGCATTGGTTTGTTTGCTGAGGGCGTATTGGCCCAGAAGTTTGCGCTGCGCTATTTCCACCTCCGCCGGATCGAGGGGATTGGCCTGCAGACGGTGGATTTCTGCTTGTAGGCGCTCCAGGGCCACCTGAGTATTCTCTGCCGCAGTGCCCATGTAAACCCCAAAAGGGGCGGGATCCCGACGGGTGGCAAAAAAAGCCGAGACCTCATAGGCCAGGCCACAGCGCTCCCGCAGTTCCACGAACAGACGGCTGGACAGACCGCTCCCCAAGTAGGTGGCCAGCAACTTCAGGGCCGGATAATCCGCAGAAGCAGCAGGGGATCCGCGAAACCCGATCAAGATCGTCGTCTGCTGAGTGGGCTGGGGCAACCTCAGCAGTTGGGGATCCCTCAGAGGGGGCAGGGGAACATCCCGATCCTCTGGAGAGGGGCCGGGAACAACCCAGTCTCCCAAAGCCGCTTCCACCTGGGCAGCCATCTGCTCCGGCGGCTCTGGGCCGATCACCACCATCACCATTCCATTGGGACGACAGTAGGCCGCGTGATAGGCCACCAAATCCTCGCGGGTCAGGGATCCCACCGTCTCCAGCCGTCCCAACCCCGGCAGGGCGTAGGGATGATCCCCATAGAGGGCCTGTCGCACCTGATCGAAAGCCAGGCTGAAAGGCCGTTCCTGCTGGGCGCGAATGGCTTGCAGTATCAACCCCTGCTCTCGCGCCACCTCCTCTTCAGGAAAACTGGGATCCCGCAGCGTCTCCGCAAGCAAATCCAGCAACTCCGGGAAATCGGCAGCCACACAGCGCAGGCTCACCTCGAAATAGTCGGCAGAACTGTCCACCGATAGCGAGGCTCCCAGCGATTCCACCGCAGCAGCAATGGCCTGGGAGTTGCGCCGATGCGTACCTTTGGTGAGGACAGCCGCCATCAAGTGGCTCACCCCCGCCTGTTGCGGCCGCTCTGCCCGGCTACCACCGCGGAAAAAACAGTGGGCAGCCAAGATCTCCACCGTTGGGTTCTGGCCCAGCAACAGCGTGATGCCATTGGCCAAAAGGACGCGCTGTAAACGGCCACGTTGGGTGGCAAGCAGAGCAGAGTTCATGCAGGCAAGGGATCCCGTCCAAAATCCGAAAATCAAGAGTCCGGAGCGCCAAGGCGGCGCTCACCGACAGGCCAGTTGCAGCTCCGAGGCCATTGCTGGATCGAGGGCAGTCGGCTTGAGAACGGTGACCACATAGGCCTCCGGAGACAAGTACTGCTGGGCCAATTCCCGGATCTGAGCCGGGGTAAAAGATTGCAACAGCTCCAGGTACTCTTGAATGCGTTGCACCCCGCCCAGCGTCTCGTAGTAGCCATAGATGCCCGCCAATTGACTGGGAGACTCGGCGGAGAACAGGAACTCATGGGTGAGCATACGCCGGGTGCGATCCAACTCCGCTTGGCCGATGCCATCCTGCTGCAGCTTTTCGATCTCGTGCAGAATCGTCGCCTCCACCCGCGCCACATCCTCCGGCTCCAGCTGAGCGCCGATACAAAACAGTCCCCCCTCCTTCAGCACCAGCGAAGAACAGCCAATGGCCCTCACCCAGCCCCGCTGTTCCCGCAGCAGATGCACCAGCCGCGAAGTACGGCCATCTCCCAGCAGAGAAGCCAACATCTCCAGGCCACAGGCTTGTTGCCAATCGTCAATGCCAACGGTAGGCCAGGCCAATTTCAGACGGGCTTGCTCCAAGCGGGCATGGTCGCTCTCCCGGCGCAGGATCCCTTGGGGACGAGGCTGGGGCGGGATGGGGGGGCTGGCCGGTGCTGGCCCAGCAGCAGAGCTGCCAAACTGCTCCTCCACCAAGGCCAACGCCCGCTCGGGATCGATGCCACCCGTCACCACCACCGTCATGGATTCAGGCCGATACCAAGCGCGGTGGTAAGCGCGCATCACCTCAGGGGTCAGTTGCATCAAGCTTTCCGGTGTGCCCAACACCGGTCGTCCATAGGGATGCTCCCCATAGGCGGTCTGCATCAAAAGCTGATAGGCCGTGTAATCAGGGTTGTCGGCGGCGCGGCGAATTTCCTCCAGAACCACCTGCCGCTCCCGCTCAAACTCTGGATCCGGGATCCCGGCCCGCAAAACCACCTCTGCCAAGTAGGGCAAGGTATCCGCTAGGTCAGCAGCAGCCACCGTAATGTAGTAATGGGTGTAGTCTTGGCCGGTGGCAGCATTGGTAACTCCGCCCCGTCCTTCCACGGCCCAATCCAGCTCACCAGGGGCCAGCCGCTCGCTACCCTTAAACACCATGTGTTCCAAAAAATGGGATAGGCCCAGCCACTCCGGCGGCTCATGGCGTCCACCTGTCCGTACCCAGACATCAACGGTTACAGAATCGGCAATGGGGATGGGATGAAGGATAACGCCTAACCCGTTGCTCAGTCGGTGGGTGTAGGCGGGCAAGAGACGAGGAAAGCGGTTCAAAATTCTTAATTGATGGAGAACAGTCTTAATTGTAGATGGAGAGGGGCTCCGGGAAATAGTATCTGAGACTACTTTTCTCGGCCTTCTCTCCCCACCTTGCAGATCCCAACCCCTTTTGTGGTAGAGGGAGAACCTAGGTACCTTGGGCTGCTCCCTGTCCAGACATCCCCCTAAGGCTCATTGCGCAGATCCGGGGATCCCTGCCAAGCCAGACTGGGGGATCCCTCGCTTGCCAGATTGTCCTCCACCTGAAATCCAGGGGGCCATTCTTCGCTATCGCGCACCCGCTGCACCACCTCTTGGGGCAGCACGACCCCCAACTGCCGGGCAGCCATGGCCACCACATCCCCGCGATCGATCAAGCCGGCAATGGCGCCGGTGGGCGTGAAAACCAAAATGCGGCGGGGTTCTGCCTGGCGCATCATCTGAATCACCTGGGGAATGGGGGTCTCTTCTCGTACCCCCTGCAGTTGCTCCATCGGCTTGAGAATGGCTTTCAGGGTGAGGCGATCCCACTGGCTGCGCTCGATGTCGTTGAGCAATTCTGGCCTGACCAGCCCACGGTAGCGGCCATCTTCCTCGGCAAAATAAACGTCCGCCGGTTGAGTTGGGGCTTCCGGCCTGAGAGAAGAAGGCACCAGATAGCGATCCACAAACTCCCGCAGGCTCATGTTCGCGTCCAAAACCCGAAACTGGCGGGTCATCACATCTGCAGCTTTCAGGCGGGCCAGCACCTGCTGCAGTTGCGCGTACTGGCTGTAGCGGCGGGCGGTGTTCAAAATAAACAGGCCGATCAACCCCACCCAGAGGCCGTTGAGGCTCCCCCAAAATACCACCAGCAGACCTAGCCCCACCAAACCCCAGCCCACCCCCTGGCCGGCTCGGGCCGCCCACAGCATACCCTTTTGCCGATCCCCTGTCCAACCCCAGATGGCCGCCTTGAGCATTTGCCCCCCATCCAGAGGCAGGCCCGGCAGCAGGTTAAACAGGGCAATCGTCAGGTTGATGGCAGCCAAGCTGGTGAGGGTTGAGGCCAGCATCGACTCCGGCACAGCCCAAGCCCGGGCCATGCTGAAGAGCACAAACAGACCCAAGCTGAGGAGAGGGCCTGCCACCGCCACGCAAAAAGCCCCAAGGGGGCGGGGAACTTCCCGCTCAATCGCCGCCATACCCCCAAAAATAAATAGGGTTATCGAGTTAACCCGTACCCCATAGGCGCGGGCCACCAAGCTGTGGGCCAACTCATGGGCCAGCAGAGAAAGAAACAACCCCATCGCCGTCAACACCCCGTAGGAGAGCACCAGCAGGAGGGCCGCTGGGAACCAGGTGTAGTCGACGAAAAAGGGGATCCCCCACAAGCTACCGATGCGCAGGCGACTGGTCATGACGATACAACTCCTTACACAGCTCTCACCGAGACTCTACGGCGCGGATGCTCCGGTACTTATGCCTGGGGAGAAAGCGCCCATCTAAACTACCAGTTCCAGTTGCGTATGTTTGCGTATGTTATGGATAGGCAGACACCAGAAACGGCTTTGAGGGCGCTGGTAACCGGCGTTGGCTCAGCGGCACGGAGCGCTTGCAGGGCTGCCTTGTAAACCAGCCCAGAGGCCCGCGGTTAGGCAACCGGCTCTAGGGCTACCCAAAGCCCCCAACTGCCCAGGTAGGTTCCATTGAAGACGGCAAGCAGCCCCTCAACTTGGGATCCCTCTCCTCCAGTGTAGCCCCTCTGCCGGGCCCTCCGTTTCCTTGAGGCTTCCCCCCGGCAGACAGCGGGCCCTGCCCTATCCCTAGAGGATCTTGAGGATCTCCTCGGAGCACAACACTACCTACAACACCAGACCCCCGAAGATTGTGATAACGTGGTTGGACATTGGGTCGGCGGGGCCAACCAGCACTCAAAAGTTGGAACGACCGAGCTTTAGCAGGGGAGCTTTGCAGGAGGGGTGTGGCTATGGTGTGGACTTCGTCCCACTCAGGCGAACAGAGCGAAGAAGTGCAGGGACTTGATCCCGCCCAGACGATGGGAGCCGCGCCTCCAGGCGAGTTTCCGGCCACAGCCCCGGCGGCCAGCCCGGTGTTCTACCGCACCTACAGCCGTCGCCGCCCAGATGGCAGCCGCGAGACTTGGAGCGAGGTTTGCGATCGCACCTTGGCCGACATCGCCCGGCTAGGGCGCTTCACCCCTCAGGAGCGGCAGTTGGTAGAACGTCTGCAGCGGCAGTTGAAGGCGTTGATCTCCGGTCGAGCCTTGTGGGTGATGGGCACCGACTGGATCCAGAAGCCGGAAAACTTCTCCGGTGCCTACAACTGCACCAGTTTGGCGGTGGTGGACTGGCGGGCCTTTGGCCTGATGATGGATCTGGCCATGATGGGCTGCGGCACGGGAGCGGTGCTGGAACCCCAATTCATCAACCGCTTGCCTCCCATCCTCAACCGCCTTCAGGTTCACGTCAAGGGATCCATCGGCACCACCCCTCCCGAAGAGCGGCAGGAGCACACCCGCATCCAACGGCAGGGATCCCAGGTGCACATCCAGGTGGGGGACAGCCGCCGCGGCTGGGTGGAGTCCTACCAAGCGCTGCTGGAGCTGGCGTCGGATCCCAGCTTTGGGGGCCAGGTGGAAGTGACAGTGGACTTGAGCGATGTCCGCCCGGCTGGGGAGCGGCTGAAAGGGTTTGGGGGCGTAGCCAACCCCATTAAGCTGCCCGGCTTGTACGAGCGCTGTGCCGCCATCCTCAACAGGGCGGTAGGTCGGCAACTGAACTCGGTGGAGTGCTGTTTGCTCATCGACGAGGCGGCGGTGGTGGTGGCGGGAAACATTCGTCGTAGCGCTGGCATTCGTCAGTTTGCTGCCGACGACCAGCTGGGATCCACCGCCAAAGACAACCTCTGGCAGCAGGACGAAAACGGCAACTGGAGAATTGATCCCGAGCGAGATGCCCTGCGCATGGCCAACCACACGCGGGTGTTTCACCGCAAGCCGACGCGGGAAGAATGTGTTGAGGCCGTGCGGAAGCAGTTTTACTCAGGCGAGGGGGCCATCCAGTGGGCCGGGGAAGCCGTAGCACGGGCCAATTGCGACCTTATCCCACCCGACCTAAAACCCGACTTTCTCAAAGCCTATGAGGCAGGAACGGCCCGAGAATGGCTAAAGGGACGGGATCCCTCCCTAGGGGAAGAGGAACTTCAGGATCGCCTGTGGCGCTATGGGCTGAATCCCTGCGTGACAGCCGATACCTGGGTGCACACGGGCGATGGGCCGCGCCAGGTGAGAGACCTGATTGGGAAGCAGCACAGCACCTATATCAATGGAGAACTATTCAGTACCACACCGGAGGGGTTCTTCTACTCCGGTACCAAGCCTGTGCTGAAGCTTTTGACCAAGGAAGGGTTCTCTCTGCGGCTGACAGGCAACCATCGGGTTCTCAAAGTCACCGCTCAAACCCAAAAGGCACAATACACCGAGTGGGTACCGGCAGAAAGCCTACAACCGGGCGACCGCATCCTGCTGCACAACCATCGCGATCTCACCCCGTGGGATGGGGCGGGTACCTGGGAAGAAGGCTGGCTTTTGGGGAATTTGCTGGGTGACGGTAGCCTTACGGCAACCCCGTGGAACGACACGGCTTTATTACGCTATTGGCAAGATACCCAAGCCGAAATGAGCCAGTATGCGATTCAGCTTTTGCAAACGGCAGTGGGTTACGAGCCCCGCCAGCCAGAGGCATATCACTATGCGCAGCTTGGGTTGCGGGTTATCGGCTCCAGGGGGTTGGCAAAACTGGCGGCCCAGTTCGGCATGAGGCCCGGACAAAAGCAGATGACAGAGGCGCTCGAAGCCACCAGCTTCCAGTTTCATCGAGGCTTCTTGTGCGGGCTCTTTGATGCGGATGGCAGCGTGCAAGGTAATCAGGAGAAAGGGGTTAGCGTGCGGCTCTCTCAAAGCCATCTGGGTACCCTCAAAGCGGTTCAGCGCATGCTGGCGCGGCTGGGCATCATTGCAGTTTTGTATGAGAATCGCCGTCCTGCTGGATATCGCCTGCTGCCGAACAGTGCTCGCCAACCTGCACCATACGCTTGCAAAGCCCAGCACGAATTGGTTATTGCCAACGACAACTTGCATCTGTTCCAGGAATGGGTCGGCTTTCGGGAACCGCACAAAGCCCAAAAGCTAGAGGCACTGCTGAATGGCTACAAGCGCCAGCTCAACCGAGAGCGGTTTGCTGTGACGGTTGCTGCCCTTGAGGCAGACGGGGTAGAGCCGGTGTATGACTGTACTGTCCCCGGCCCAGCGTGCTTTGATGCCAATGGGTTTGTTGTCCACAACTGTGGCGAGATTATTGGCCACACATTCCATTGCAACTTGGCCGAGATCCACCTCAACCGTTTGGATCCCCACAACCGGCAGGAGCAGGAAGACGCCTTTACAGCGGGAGCTCTCACGGTGGCAGCCCTACTCCACCACCGCTTTGTGGAACCCCGCTTCCAGCGCTCGCGGGAATGGGATCCCATCGTCGGCGTCTCGTTCACAGGCCTGTTCGACTTTTGCGTCAAAGCCTTTGGGGTTGAATGGCTGCGCTGGTGGCAGGAAGGGAGACCCGATACCCCCATCGGGAAGGAATTCAAGCAGCAGGAGCGGGAATACCTCAGCCGCTGGAAGGAGATCGTCCACCGCGTGGTCTGGGACTACTGCGACCGCCACAGCCTGCGCCGCCCCAACCGCTGCACCACGGTTCAGCCCGCCGGCACCAAGTCGCTGCTCACCAACGCCTCTCCCGGCTGGCACCCGCCCAAAGCCCAACGCTACATCCGCCGCATCACCTTTGCCAAAAATGACCCGGTGGCGCTGGCCTGTCTGGACTATGGCTACTCGGTGGTACCTGCTCAGGCGGACAAAGATGAAAACGGGAACTTGCTCAACGACCCCTTTGATCCCCGCTGTACCGAATGGCTGGTGGAACTGCCTGTGGAAGTAGAATGGGCCAACCTGCCCGGTGCTGGCCAGATCGAGATCGAGCAATTCTCGGCCCTGGCCCAGTTTGACTTCTATATGCAGGTTCAGAAGTACTACACCACCCACAACACCTCCGCCACCATCGAGCTGCGGGAGGACGAGGTGGAAGCTCTGGGATCCCGTATCTACGAAGCCATCCGCGACGACGAGGGCTACATCAGCGCAGCGCTGCTGGCCCGCTTCGATGCCCCCTTCCCCCGCCTGCCTTTTGAGAAAATCGACAAGCCCACCTACGAACGACTGGTGGCCGAGGTCAAAAAGAGACGGCGGACAGATAACTTCTTCGCGGCCCTGGCCCGCTACGACCGCAACCTGACCCTGACAGCAGAGGGACCGGCAGGGTGTGACGCTCTGGGGTGTCTGTTGCCAGATTCGGCGCCTCAGAGCTAGTTCCCCAAAAGGGTTCCCCCTGCTGCCGACCAACCCCATCGGATGCAAAGGCGCGACCGAGCTCCCTCCTGTGATACCTTTGTAGGGACTCCTCACAACGCCAGGGATCCCTTCTGCCCTTGGAATCGGCCCCATGCAAGACGAAAAAGACACGCTTCGCCAACAGCTTCTCACCCTGCAAAGCGAGGCCCTCGCCCAAGTGGAACAAGCTGACGGTCTGGAGGCTCTGGAACAGATCCGCATCGACTACCTGGGCAAGAAAGGTAAGCTCTCCAAAATCTTGGGGGGAATGGGGAAGCTGCCCCCAGAAGAACGGCCTGCCATTGGCGCTTTGGCCAACACCTTTAAAGAGGCCCTCCAATCCAGTCTGGAGCAGCGCAAACAGGCCCTTGGTGAAGCTCAACTGCTGGCCCGCCTAGAAGCAGAGCGCCTGGATGTCACTATGCCCGGGCCCCGTCGGCCTCTGGGGCGGATCCATCCGCTGCAGGCCACCATCGACCGCATGCTCGATATCTTTGTGGGAATGGGCTACACCGTGGTGCATGGGCCTGAGCTCGAGACGGAGTACTACAACTTCGAGGCCCTCAACACCCCTGCCGACCATCCGGCGCGGGATATGCAGGATACCCTCTACCTGGCCAATGGCTACCTGATGCGTACCCAAACCTCCTCGGTGCAGGTGCGCTACATGGAGCAACACCAGCCGCCGCTGCGCATTGTGCATGCCGGTCGGGTGATGCGCCGCGATACCGTGGATGCCACCCACTCCGCTGTGTTTCACCAGATGGAAATTTTGGCGGTGGGCGAGAACCTCACCTTTTCCGACCTGAAGGGCACCCTCAACACTTTCATCACCCGCCTATTGGGCAAGCGAGAAACCCGCTTTCGGCCCAGCTATTTTCCCTTTACCGAGCCTTCTGCTGAGATGGACGTGCGCTTTGGCTCGAAATGGCTGGAAATCTTCGGCTGCGGCATGGTGGATCCCAATGTATTTCAAGCGGTGGGCTACGACCCGGAGCGCTACACCGGATTTGCGGCAGGGATCGGCATTGAGCGGATGGCCATGCTCCTCCACGGCATTCAGGATATCCGCCTGTTTTATACCAGCGACCTGCGCTTTCTGTCTCAGTTTTAGGTGGCTATTGGGGGACGAAACCCTCACCCTCAGCCGTGCCAGACCTTCGAAAAAACCTCTGTCAGGAAAAGGTTTGCTTGTAGATCAACTGCAATTGTTCTAGCTCATCTTGGCGGGCAGCACGGCGCAGCAGGCGCATTTGCTCTTCGATGAGCTGGCGAGCCTCATTACGGCTAATCGGATCGAAGACCAACTCCTCCATGGCAGCAGGATCCCCGCTGTTATCCGGCGGCCTGAAGTAAACCCGAAAAAAGAGCCTTTGGGCGTAGAGAGTGGTGAAGAGAGCCTGATTTTCGTCGACCTGACACAGGCTGTAGAGCAGACCAAATGTGGGGTGATTCAGATACAACTCATTCATGCCCAATAGCGTATCACTCTTGGGGGAGAGGAGAGACTTTTCTTCCCGGTCGGTGCCAGAGAAAGTTCTGGAAATGATGTGGCTATGGCTCTTGAGACCAAGGGCTTAAATCACAAGTTCCGCCCAGCTCGATTTTGGCTGTTGCGACTGGATTCAACATTAGCAAACTAACAAGATTTTGGGTCAGGCTGTTACCGCCGCTGCTGTTCCCGCACCTTCCTCTTCGTGTCATTCAATTCGTTTTCCACCTCTAGCTGACGAAATTGCTCTTCCAATTCATCCCAAGCCTCGAAAGGTTTTCCCCAAGGGCTGAAATTCCGGTCCGGGTTGTCGATGCCTTTGGCTTGCGCGGCTCTTACCTCCTGCAGCTTAGCCTTCACTTCTTGGCGGCGCTGGCGAATCTGCGGCAGCAGGGCTTCCATTTGTTGGATTTTCTCCTTTTGGGCTTTCATTTGACCCCATAGCTGGCTGCCCCTCTCCAACAGCTCAGCCTCCCGGCGTCGCGCTCCTTCGGCCAGATCGGGACGATTGGCCCGCTGCGCCTTCTCAATGCGAAAGTGCCAGGTTTTAATCTCCTCAGCCAAGTTGAGAATGCTTTTTTGGAGAGCTTCCTCTTGGGCGCGGCTTTCCTGCAACAGCCGCAGGGTATCGGATTCCTGCTGGCGCAACTGCTCATCGAGGGCTTGCAGCTCGATCTCAGGGTGGGCCCTGAGAAATTCTTCCAGGCGGGTTTCCAAAAACCGGATGATATCTTCGATCAGTTTCATGGACGGATCCTCTTCCCAAGCCCTCAGTTGCGTTTAGAGTAGCCCAAGCTGGGCCATCCTAGATAGGGTTATCCCATGCCCGTTTAAGACATTCCCTTCGACCTTCACCCAAAGTGAGGCCAGGGATCCATCCGGCACGCCAGTTCACCGCAACTGGGAACTCTCCTGAACCCAACTGCCCCCAGGCGGATCCCTCTCAATCCAGCAAACGGCCATCCCCAACCCGGATAATGCGCTGGGCGGCCTGGGCTACTTCAAGGTCATGGGTGACCACGACCAGGGTGATGCCCTGCCGGTGGAGCTCCGCAAAAAGGTTCAGCACTTCCTGGCCGGTATGGCTATCCAGAGCCCCAGTCGGCTCATCAGCCAGCAACAGGTGCGGTCGGTTGACAATGGCACGAGCAATCGCCACCCGCTGCTGCTGGCCGCCGGAGAGTTGGGCCGGACGCTGCTGCAGTTTGCTCCCCAAGCCCACTTGTTCTAGGGCTTGCTTGGCCCGCCGGCGTTGCTCCGGCTCCGGGATCCCAGCATAGGCCAAGGGCAGCATGACGTTCTCCAGCGCTGTCAGGACGGGCAGGAGATGGAACTGCTGGAAGACAAAGCCGATTTTTTGGTTGCGAATGTGGGCCAAATCGCGATCGGTCAGGGTGGAAACTTCCACCCCATCCAGCCAGTAGCGCCCTGAGCTGGGCCGCTCCAAGCAGCCGATGAGGTTCATCAGGGTGGATTTGCCGGATCCAGAGGGCCCCATAATGGCGCAATACTCTCCCGGCTGGATCGCCAAGTCGATATCGTAGAGGGCCTGAAAACTGCCCTCCGGCAGTGGATAGACTTTGTTCACCCCAACCATCTGCACTACGGGCGGGCTGGCCGCAGCCAAGGCCTCGGCTGGGCGCTCCAGGGATCCGACCGGCCCACGGCGATGATTTGCCCAGGAATCTTGCTCAAGCATGGTTGGCACCGCGACTTGCCCCATTCTAGCCTTTGGGCTTCCCTGGCTTGACGGCTAACCGGAAGAGCGGATCTCCTGCGGCTGATGGTAGGGGCAGCTCCCCTGGGGATCCACCCTGAGGCGGTAGAGGGGAGAGCGTTCCTGATCGCAGCGAAAGGCTTGGGCTTGGGAAGTCAAGATCTGGCGGGCAAAGCGACAATTTTGGCACTTTTTGCCACCGTGATGACTGGATACAGAAGGCTGTTTTGGACGCGGCACGATCCCTGCTGGAGAAGGGGCAGCCTCTGCCGGGCGGATCAGCTCCCGTGGAGAAAGGCCGCGCAGCACCAGTTCGGATCCCTGCCAGCGGGCTTCCACTAAGCCGGTATCGGCCCAGGCCGGCCAACGGGGATCCTGGGTGATCTGGGGCGGCAGACGCACCTGTACCCCCGCCAAAGTCCGCGGCGACCCCTGCTCCTGCCAAACTTCTTCCACCTCCCCCTCATAGCGCAAAGGGGGATCCCTGATCTCGGCGGGGGAACCGGCCTTCAGCTCCGCGAGCCTAACTGGGGTTTGTAGGTGCCCATCGGGCAACTCCAGCCAATGCCCAGGCTGAGGGCAGTGGACATGGTAGCGATTGCACAGCTCCGGCAGATCCGCCAGATCCTGAGCCTGCTTGGGGTCGGCGTGAACCAAGACCAAATGCTGGGGGCGAAAGGTGTGGATGATCTGGGTGAGATGCCCGACATCGTTGTGGCTGTGCCAGGTTATCCATTCAACGGCAATGCGGGAGCGCAGCGGCGCCGGCCAACGCTCAAACGGGGTAGCCAGTTCCACCTCTGGCAGCCGCACCAGCAGACAGGAGCGCTGCGGTTGGGCCAGCAATCTCGACCAGATGGGATCCCAAGCCTCAGGCCCAGCATCGGCATCGCACAGCAGCAAGCCTTGGGGCAGAGGATCCGCCTCGGTAAGGGGCTGCACCTGGGGGTGTAGGCGGTCTTCCCAGAACAAAGGCTGATAGGTGGCGAAATTGCGCACCGCCTCCGGCAGGTAGGGAAGCAAACGCTCATAGAGATCGCAGCCTGCCGCCAACCCTGGCGCCACCCACACCTTATCGCCGCGCGACGCTTTCGCAGACAGCGCTTGGGGAGACTGGGTAAAGCGATGGTGGGCTTTGAGGAGAAAGATCAGCTCCTGCCCCAACCCCAGCACCGGCAGGGGAAACAGCACCGTTTGCCCCGCTTCCAGGGCGCTGAGCAACCGCTCCACCAGGCGATTTTCCAGGTGACGACGGGCCGGATGACGGGTGGATCCCAGCGAGGCTTCCATAAGCAGCACATCCGGCTGCCAGTGACGCAAAGCGGCGAGATCCAAGCCGGGGGCAAAGCGAGTTGAGGCCAGGGAACAGTCGCCCGTGTACACGCAGGCTTGGGCCGGAGTGGTTTGGGTATTTTGCAGCAGGGTTGCCGCCGCTCCCGGCAGATGCCCAGCCGCAAAGAAAGTGAGCATCAGATGGGGCAAAATCTCTCGCGCCCGGCCCAAAGGCAGCGCCCGAAAGGGGGGAAAGCGAATGTCCCGGTCGTAGCCCGGCCAAATACCGCGCTCCCACAGACCAGCGGCCAAATGGGCGGTCACCGGCGTGGCGTAGAGAGGTACCTGAGGATAACGGCGATGAAAGGCAGGCAGCCCCTGCACATGGTCGAAATGGGCATGGCTGCAGATCACCGCATCCGGGATCCCTGGCAGAGCCTTAAAGAGAGCAGGAGCGGGCAACCCACAATCGAGAAGCAAGCGGTGGCATCCGATCTCCACCCAATAGGCACAGCCCTGTTGACGGGGATCCGTACCCAGGGGTAGCAGTCGCAGGGGCGGTCTCTCTGACTCCACAGTTGCGTCGTTTTTACCTACAAGCCTACAAGACCACTTAAAGCCTGAAAAAACGGTTGGGAACTCAGACAGGGACTCCCCCCAGCGCTTACTAACGCACTCTCTTTTCTAGCAAATCAACTCGGCGTCGTTTTATGTTCTGGGTCTCTTCAGTCCTAATGAGTCCCGTTTCTAGGTCAAGCTAAGATACCCATCTAGATTCCAGCATAGCTTTTGCCATCCAACCCTTTCCACATAGCAGAGAGATAGAATCCCAACAGCCAGGTTCCGGAGAGGGTTGCCAGCTCAGGAGCAGATCGTCAGTTTGGACGCGGGCTGTCTTGGCTCTGCACCCCTAAGAATCTCCGCTCGTGCCAGCGGTGCGAAGCCCTTACAGTCGCTTCAGTCTGGGGTGAGACACCCGGACTACTGAGAAAAACCTTCTGACCCGGTGCATTATTGCTCCGCAACGTTGACGCGACCCATGTTTCAGGTGTGAGCGCAGTGCCTTAGTTTGAATCCAGATGACCGTAATTCTCCTCTGCCCACTCGGCGGTGCGGTTGTTGAGCAGGGCAAGGCCGGCAAAATCGTGATCGTCGGGGCGAGCCGTCAGGATCATCAAGTTGTAGAAAGCCCAGACCAAACCAAAGATCAGCTCAGACCAAGGGGGATCCCAACTGCCGGCAAAACGCAGGGATCCCACCCCCATAGCCAGAAAAGTCAGCACAATAGCCAGAGCCTGAGGCCCCAAGGAGAGCTGGGAAGGCTGTTCGGGATAGGGGGGCACTCCCTGCAGACTTTGCACCAGCGCCTGGATGGACTGAAAAAACTGGCTGCCCGTCTGCCGTTCCGACTGCCAAGCTGCCCCCCACAGATGGGGGGGAAAGGCCAAGAGCCAACTGATGCGCCCCAGGAGAGCATAAGGCAAAAACCACGCGAAGAAGACCCGGTCAAAGGCCGGCACCGGCATCCACCCCGTGCAGAGAAAGACCATCGGCACCGCCAAGTAGACCAGCTCCGCCATCCCACCGGCAGCCCAGAGGGCCAGCCACAGGTATTGAAAGCGCTGCTGCTGTGTGGTCGGCTTGCCCCAAAAGGGGTTTTCCCTCAAGGCCGAAAACAAAGCCAGCAAAGCAACGCGGCGGTTGCGCAAGGGCAACAAAACACCCGTAACCTGGGTTTGGCGAACCAATTGAGATTGCCAGCCACGGCAGTGCATCTGACACCCCAACTGCACAGGGCGGCGAATGTCGATCTGCGGGATCCCTTCCAAAGCCTTGCGCCGGATGAGACAGCCAGAACCCAACAGGGGTGCCGCCTGATACCCTTCGGATCCCACCGCCAAAAGCTGTTGCAGGGGGTGAACGGCTCTGGGCTGGCCTAGGGTGCGCAGCATCGCCTGCACAAACCCGATACGATTGGCGATGGGAGCCCGCTCCGGCGAGTCGTAAAAGCGGGGCAAGGTCTGCCACAGGAAGTCCGGCTCGAGAAAATGGCCCGGCTGCACCAGGAGCAGATACTCCCCTTGGATGTGAGGGGATCCCATTGCATAAGCCAGGGGGTCGGTTGTGGGGCTAGGGCAGGCCCAGTATTCGCAGGGAATGGCCCGCGCCGCCTTGGCCATCTCCTCATCTTCTACCCGATCCACAATGTGGACAAACAACCGCTCCCACGGGTAGTCGAGGTGCAGAGCCGAGAGCACCGTCTGCCGGGTTGCCTCTACGGAATCCCACTGGCGCATCACCAGCACATCCACTCGCGGTAACTGGAAAAACGACCGCCGCAGGACCTCCGGGGATGGGAGCGTCTCTCTCGGCACTTGGGGATAGCGGCTGAGGGTAAAGCCCACCGCCGCCAGCCAAACATACAGCTCTGCCCCCCAAAACAAAAGGGATCCCAAATCCATCAGCCCGGCTGTCAGTCGCCAGTAGAGGTACATCACCCCGGCAATGAGGTGAAGCAACCCTGCCCAGCGAAACAAATACACCCGCATCAGCTTTCTGCCTTCCACGCTTTTGCCATTTTCGCCCTCGAAGGGGCAGGGATCTCTAGCTCCTCTCCTCTTCCGGCTGGCCCCAACCTGCAAGACCGGAGAAATTCAGGAATCAGCAGTAGCAAAATCCTGCCTACTGTGGAGCAGACAGTTCCTAGACTGGCGGGTAGCTTGGTCGGCAGAACCGAGGGCCTTCTCTTGCGGGAGCAACTTTCCCAAGCAGTCTCAAAGCTGGGCCTTTCCCTACTGGGCAGCCACCTCAGCCGGATAGACACTCACCTTCTGCCGCCGCTTGCCGTAGCGCTCAAAAGTCACAATGCCGGTGACCACAGAATACAAGGTGTCGTCGCCGCCGATGCGCACGTTCACCCCTGGGTGAAACTTGGTGCCCCGCTGCCTGACCAGAATGTGGCCGGGATGCACCAGCTCGCCCCCATAGCGCTTCACCCCCAGCCGCTTGGCATTGGAATCTCGACCGTTGCGAGTGCTGCCCGTTCCCTTCTTATGAGCCATAACGCCTCCTATGCAACTGCGTGATCAACAGAAACGAGATAAAAAAATCGGGATTCAGGACACCTGAGTTCAGAGCTTATTCCTCCTCCACAGGGATCCCTGTCGCCGCTGCCGAAGGGGCTGCCTCTGGGTTAGACTCTGGAGCCGCTTCCGTACGGGATGGTGCCGTGGCTAGGGGCACCCCATTGAGTTCAATAGACTCGATCAGCAGACGGGTCAGCGGTTGCCGATGACCCCTCTTTTTGCGGGTCTTTTTCTTTGGCCTCATCTTGTAGACGATGATTTTATCGCCGCGCCGATGCTGTAAAACCCGTGCCCTGACGACCGCCTCCGAAACGTAGGGATGCCCCAACGTGATTTGTCCCTCGTGGTTGATCAACAGCACACGAGACAAATCGAAGGGGCTGTTCTCCTCCACTTCCGCCAGGCGATCGACCTCGTAAAAACGCCCCGGCTCCACCCAAAGCTGCTTACCGCCGGTTTCCACAATTGCGTAAGTCATCTTTCTCCCTGCCGTACAGGTGCCCTGCGGGGGTCTTGAAACCTGATCCGAGCATTGACAGCGATTTTAGATCGTAGCCGAAAAAGCCGCCGTCCGTCAGCTGGGTTTGGTCGAGGACTGGCTTGCAACAGTTCCGGTCGAGCAGTGGGACGGACTCCCCAAGCACCTCATGCTGTTGCCCCCCAGCCCCTTTCCCAGAGGAAGAGGGGAGTTGGGAAGCAGTTGGGAAGCAAATGTGCAGCATCTGAGGCGACCGCAGGCCAGAGGTTGCAGAGTCATTCTTTGCTATTCGGTCAGCTTCTCCCAAGCAGCCTGAAGGGCAGCCTGCATGCGCTGAGCGGCGCGGCTGAGGCGATGTTGCCAGGTTTCCCACTTGTGTTGCAGAAACTCTGCCGCCTCGTCCAGTAGGGAGAGATCGAACTTGCCCCCTTTGGCCAGCTCGTCCCGCACCTGCTTCACCTTAACGCGCACCACCTCCGGCGGATCCTGTGGGCCAACCAACGCCTTGAGGCGATCCCCCATGCGCTGGATAAGCTGTTTCACCTGCCGAGATTTTTCGCTCCAAAAGTTCTTTAAGCCTTCCGCTTCCGATTTCAGCCGTTGCGGAGCATTCTCCTTGACCACCACCGCGTCCACATCAATGGCTTCCACGTCCTCAGGCAGGAGAACGGCGCGCCCCCCCCAAGGCTCGGCAATGCTGCCACCCAGAATATAAGCGGCAATCGCTCCAGTCTCCCAGTCAAAGAGAAAATCCTCAATCCAGCCGCCCTCTCGATTCCCAATGCGCACTGTGCGACGGTAAAGAGAGCTGATGGGGGTTAGGGGGTATCAAAAACGGTAGAGTAGGTCAGCAGCGCGTCTGGCCCGATGAGAGAAATCTGCTCCAGGGGGGTGTACCCCTGCTGGCTGGTGAAGTAGCATACCCGCCCTGTTGGGTCAACCCAGATTTCTTCTACGGTACCCAATGCGGTAGCAGTGCTGCCATCGAGGGCCAGCAGGCCCACCACTTGGCTACGTCGGATGATCTGTTCCATAGGGTTCATCGAGTTATCTCCTTGATGGGTTAGCTGGGCAGCCTCAAAATCCGCGGTAGTGGCGCAGTTGCCCCCTGAGCCGGGCAATTTCCTGAGCCATGTCCAAGACCATCGCTGCCCCCGTCCAGTTAAGCCCCAAGTCTCGGTGTAGGCGGCTCATTTGCAACAACCGCCTGAGCTGTTGGGGGGTCAGGTAGCTGCTCTCGGCCTCCACTAAGCCTTGGGCCAGCAGCCATTCCAGCAGGTGGGGAGGGATCCCCAGCAGTTCCGTGGCCTGCTCAAAGGTATAGAGCCGTTCTTCTACCCGCACAATGGCCAAACTCATAGACTCACCTCCTGCAAGTGGGCGCGGGGATCCCAGCTACGGCTTTGGCGCAGCTTTTCGTAGAGATCCCGCTCGGTCTGGGAAAGGGATTTGGGTGCCACCACCTTCAGCCGCACCAGCAGGTCGCTCCGCTGGCCTTGGGGATCCCGCCAGCCTTGGCCCCGCAGCCGCAGGGTTTGGCCGCTGTCTACCCCGGCAGGGATCCTCAGTTGCACGCGACCCGTAGGGGTGGGAACTTCCGCCGTCCCTCCCAAAGCCGCCTCGTCAGGAGTAATGGGCAGCTCGCAGAGCAGGTTGTCTCCGTCAAAGCGGAAGAAGGGATGGGGGGGCAGCTCCAGGGTGAGGTAGAGATCCCCTCTTGGCCCGCCAAAGGGGCTGACCTGGCCTTTGCCCTTGACGCGGATGCGACTGCCCGGCTTAGCGCCGGGGGGAATGCGGATAGTTAGCGTTTCTCCATCTAGGTTCAGCCGTTTCTGGGTGCCGTGGAAAGCTTCTGCCCAACTGAGACCCAGGGTGCCCTCCACATCCTGCCCCGGCAAATCCACCGAAACAAACGGCCCAAAGCCGCCGGCGAAGCCCTGGAACCCGCTGCGGCGGGAGCCCATACGGCCCAGCAGCTCGTTGATAAACTCCTCGAAGCTGGCGTATTGGGCGAAGCCCTCCATGCCCGGCATTCCAGCAGCAGAACCAGTACCCACCCGCTGCCAGTACTGCCCAAACTGGTCGTAGCGCCGCCGCTTCTCTGGATCAGAGAGCACCTCGTAGGCTTCGTTGATCTCCTTGAAGCGCTCCTCTGCCGCCTTATTCCCAGGGTTGACATCGGGGTGATACTGGCGGGCCAGCTTGCGATAGACGCGCTTGATTTCCTCGGCAGAGGCATCTCTGCTGACGCCCAGGATCTTGTAGTAATCCTTGAAGTCACTCGCAGCCATAGGCTCACCCCTGCAAGGTTAGGGTTTTTCGAGCTATTTCCAGAATACAAAGTTGCAGTTGGCGAATTAGAGCAGATCCAAAAGAGGTAGAGGCAGAAGGGCGAGATGGCGCTTTACTGTGCTCTCACTACTTCGGAAACTTTTTGGGCTAGGGCTTGCGTTTGGAGAAGATCCCTTTCTCATCTCGTGTGAAAATTTGCTTGACCTTTTCCCAAGCTTTGAGGAGTGCATGGGTGGAGTTATTGCTCTCTTGTTTGGCTTGGTTGTAGGCTTCCACAAAGGTTTGCTGCGCTTCTTCCGAGAGGTCAGCGCGGATTTCCGGCGAGATGCTCTCTGGGGTTAAGTCTCCCTCTGGCTCACCGGGCAAGTTCAAGTCGGCAATGGAAACTTCCTCTCCGCCAGCACTCTGCAGCAGCCAGTAAATTTCGCCCGACTTCTCTTCCGGTACTTGCACCACCAACAAGAACTCGCCCGCCTGTACCCGGGTTTGGTAGATGGCGGCTTTCTCCTGCGGCATACCCAAGGCAATCAGGGCGGATCCCAGGCCCGCTCCCAGTGCTCCGTACAAAGCGCCGCCCGTTGCCCCCAACAAAGCGGCTCCCAGAGGCCCAGCGGCCACCACTGCCCCCAAAAAGGGAATGAACAGCACCCCCACGCCAGTGAGCAGCCCCAGCAGGGATCCGAACAGGGATCCATAGATGGCCCCATTGGTCAGACCGTCCAGAACCACCTCTTTGCGGGTGATAAACCCGGTAATTTTGGCTTCGGTTTGAAAGTTGCGGCCAATAATGGAGATGCGATCGTTGGGAATGCCACGGTTCAAAAGCCGCTGGATACACTCTTGCAGCTTGCCCTCTTCTTTGAAAGCGGCGGAAACACACTTTTTGGGAGCTTGGGCAAAAGCGCTCATACGCAATCTCCTGCTGAGTTTTACAGTGCCAAGGCAGGTTTTTTAACCTTTTCCCTGCTACTACTCTCGTCTTACTACTCTCGTCTATTGTCTCCCCTCTTCAGCAAAGGACTCGGTCGCAGAATCGCGAACCCCCTGGAGAAATCTCCGTACTGAGGATGCCAACTCTACCCTTACCCCCAGCCTCCTTCCAGGAGAGGGGAGTTGGGATTCAACGCATGCTACTTGCTGCCGGAATGACTGGGGGGTTTGGAGGAGCTACAGCGAGCGGATCCCGGCCATCAAGCCCTGGCAGACCCCCGTCAGGAAGTCTTGATCTAGGGTTTCGAGGGTGTCGCTTGGCTTGTGGTAGTGAGGGTTGCGCAAGAAGGCGGTGTCGGTAACCATAACGGCGGCGTAGCCCGCATCCCAAAAGGGGGAGTGGTCGCTCAGGCGAGTGGCAGGCAGGATTAGGCCCCGCTGCCCGGCCAACAACCAACAGCAAGGGATCCCCGCTTTTTGAAAATCACGCTGCAGCTTGAGCAGATCCCCCCAGGTGGGCCAGTTGCCAATAAGGCCAATGTAATCTCCCCGGTTGGGGTAAAGCTTCTCAAGGCCGGCGGGATAGTCCTGGGATCCGGGGGTGGGATCCCGGTAGCCCAGCATTTCCAAAGACAGCATCAGCCGTAGGGATTGCCTCTGACGTTGAAGAAACTGGGCGTAAGCCCCACTGCCCACCATCCCCCGCTCCTCCAGGTCAAAAGCCACCAGCCACAGGGGGGAAGGGGCAGGGTTGGCGGCAAAATGGCGGGCCAATTCCAGCAACACCGCTATGCCGCTGGCGTTGTCGTCTGCTCCAGGGGTTGCCGGGGCAGCGTCAAAGTGGGCTCCGATGAGGATGGGTTGGCGGCCAGAACGGGATCCCGGCAATTTCAAGATCCAGTTGCGGTGCAGGCGGCCACCGGCCTCAAAGGGGAAGGACTCCAGGGATCCCCACTTAGAAAGCTGCTCTTGGATGTAGCGCTCCACCTGCTGATGGCCCAAGGGCGACCAGTCGGGATCCCGGGGCTGGGCCACTTGCTGCAGATGAGCCTCTAGGCGCTGCCGCAGGTCTTGGAGATCTGACGCCATCATGAGCTTCCCACTCCAGACCGGGCAACTTGAGCATGGATCTGTCGGGCCAACTCCAGGGTGAAGTAGCGGTGGGATCCCACCGTTCCCGCCAACACCCAAAACGGATCCTCAGGCTCCCCCAGGTGATCCAGCACCAGAGCCGCCCCGGAAAAATCCTGATCCCGAGTATAGTCGTTTACCGTCACCACAGTGGGAATACCGGCCTGCTGGGCCGAGCGCAGCCCATTCTCCGAGTCTTCAAAGGCCAGGCAGGCCTGGGGGGGCAGCCCCATCTGTTCCAGGGTGTAGAAGTAGATGTCGGGGGCGGGCTTTTTGGCGGGGACAATATCGCCGGCAGCGATCACTTCAAACCAGCTTAGGCTCTCCGGCAGTGTGTGCTCCAAAAGGGCTGTTACATTTTCCGGCGTGGTGGTGGTGGCAATGGCCAAGCGGATCCCAGCAGCTCTGGCCTCCTGCAGGAGGCGCTTCACCCCTGGGCGGAGTGGGATCCCCCCTTGGGCCAATAGGGCAGTGTAGTGGCGGGTTTTGGCCTGGTGCAACCGGGCAATCAGAGCCACCAGATCTTCCCCAGGGAGCAGCGGCGGCTGAATGGTGTCGATAAAGTGGCGAATGCGCTCTTTACCTCCCGTAATGGCCAAGAGCTGGCCGTACAGCTCCACCGACCAGTGCCAGTCCAGCCCTGCCTCGGCAAAGGCAGCGTTAAAGGCCACGCGATGACCATCCCGCTCCGTGTCCGCCAGCGTGCCGTCCACATCGAAGATCAAAGCTTGGAGTGTCATGTGTACCCCCACCCGCCTACAAGCGACTCTATGCTACTGCATGGCTTGGGTGCCCCTAGCCAGGTTTCTGGGAAGGCCAACAAGGTGAGAAAATGAGGCACTGGTTATCCAATCTCGCCATGAGCTTCGATTTTGACTTGATCATCATCGGTGCCGGCGTCGGCGGTCACGGCGCTGCTTTGCATGCTGTCGAATCCGGCCTGAAAACCGCCATCGTCGAAGGTGCAGAAATGGGCGGCACCTGCATCAACCGCGGCTGCATCCCCTCCAAGGCTCTGCTGGCCGCCTCAGGACGCCTGCGGGAACTGCAACACAGCTCTGAGCTGGGCATCCAAGTGGGATCCGTCCAGGCTGACCGGGGAGCGATTGCCGCCCATGCTGCCCAAGTGGTGGAGAAGATCCGCGCCGACATGACTCGCTCGCTGGAGAAGCTGGGGGTAACAATCCTGAGAGGGCGAGGCAAGTTGGTGGCACCCCAGCAGGTGGAAGTCCAGGAAGAGAAGGGATCCTATACCTACACGGCGCAGGATGTTATTCTTGCTACGGGCTCCCGCCCCTTTGTGCCCCCTGGCATCGAGGTGGATGGGCGGACGGTGTTCACCAGCGACGAGGCGGTGCGGCTGGAGTGGATCCCGGAGCGCCTAGCGATTATCGGCAGTGGCTACATTGGCCAGGAGTTTGCCGACATCTACACTGCCTTGGGATCCCAGGTCATCCTCATCGAAGCCCTGGAGACCCTGATGCCGGCCTTTGACCCCGATATTGCCCGCCTGGCCCAGCGGGTGCTGATTAAGCCCAGGCAAATCCAGACCTACGTGGGGATCACGGCCAAGCAGGTGATCCCTGGCCAGCCAGTAACGATTCACCTCTCCAACGGCGAGACGCTGCAGGTGGATGGCTGCTTGGTGGCTGCCGGTCGGATCCCGGTCTCAGAGGGGCTGGGCTTGGCCGAGCTGGGCATCGACACCGGCAAACGGGGGTTCATCCCCGTCGATAGCCGCATGGCCACCGATTTGCCTCACCTCTGGGCCATTGGGGATGTGACAGGCAAAATGATGTTGGCTCACGCGGCGGCAGCTCAGGGGAGAGTGGCCGTGGAAAACATCTGTGGCCGTACTGCCTACATGGACTACCTCAGCATCCCGGCCGCGGTGTTCACCCACCCGGAAATGGGTTTTGTGGGGCTGACCGAACCTCAGGCCAAGGAGGAAGGCTACAGCGTGGGCACGGTGCGCACCTACTTTGGCGGCAACTCCAAGGCCATTGCTTCGGGAGAGACAGAGGGCATGGTCAAGCTGGTCTTTGACAAGAGCACCGGCCTACTGCTGGGATCCCATATCTTCGGGCCCCATGCGGCGGATTTGATTCACGAGGCAGCTCAGGCCATTGCTCGCCGGGCCACGGTGCGAGAACTGGCCGGCTTGGTGCACGTTCACCCCACCTTGGCAGAGACGCTGGAGGAAGCCTACAAGCGGGCAACTCACGCTCTGGCAGGGGCTTAGCCAACGGCTCGGCAGAGGGTCGCCTGCCTCACTCGGTTTTGTGAGGACTCCGTCCCGCCCGCTCTGCCTCCGGCGGGGTTTACAACCAGGCTGTGAAGGGCCAGGTTCTCAGACGGGCAACCCAGCAAGATCTCCCGGCTCAAAGCGTCAAGAAGACCTTAGGATGGGGGGGAACGCGTGGGAGGAAGTGCTTTTGGTGAGCGAAGCCGAGATTACCCGGGCGGTGCAGGCCCAGTACGAGACTTTCCCCTATCCTCCTATTCCTTACGACCGACCCTTTGAGGGCTTCTCCAGTCTGGGCAGCTATACCTTGGCGCAGTACGCCCGCACCCGTAGGCTGCAAGAGCCCGCAGGAGCCAGGTTTTTGGTGGCAGGGTGTGGCACCGGCTGGGAAGTGCATGGCATTGCCGCCAGCAACCCCGGCTATGGTTCGGTGGTCGGGATTGACATCAGTCGCCCAGCCCTGGAGATGGCCCAGAAGCGAATTAAGCACCACGGCCTGCGCAACTGTTCGGTGCAGTACGGGGATCTGCTGGATCCCTCTACTTGGCCCGAAGGCATCTTCGACATGATCAGCTCCTACGGCGTGATTCACCACACTGCAGATCCGGTGAAGGCTTTGAGCAATCTGGCATCGCGGTTGGCTCCCGATGGGGTGATGGCGCTGATGCTCTACAACCGTTCAGGCCGTTGGCATCTGTACCGCATTCGGCGAGCCTTGGAGTTGTTGGGCATCACCCCACCTGCAACCCCAGAAAAGATCGAATTTGTGCGGCAACTGCTGAAGGGAGCCAGCCCCAATTCCCTTTTGGCCAAGCACGCCAAGGCTCACCAAGAATACTATGGACAAGATGAAAACATTGTCGATAATTTCTTCCATGCCAATGATATTCCTTTCGACATCGGCGAGATTCCCGACTTGCTTGCCCAAGCCGGGCTGGAGTTTATCGATGTAGCCCCCTACTTGGACTATTGGAACGCCAGGCCGTTGATTGCCGCCACCCACCTGGAGTTCCACCGCCGCTACGAGGCCCTCGCTCGCATCGACCAACTGCGGGTCATCGAGTATCTGGAGCCCCTATATCACACGCAAAATCTCTTCTGGTGTTGCCATCAAGGGAAAAAGGTGGACCACTGGGATCCCTTTACAGTCGAATTTTTTAAGAGCTCCCGCTGGCAGCTCAACCCCTTGTTCGTCCGCTATGGCAGCGTGCGCTACTGGGATCAAAAAATCCCCTTTTCAGATCTGTTGGGCAAGCTGGATCCGGCCCAGATCCTGACCCAGAAGATGGATATTTTCTGGCCTATCGCCCGGATCCCGGGCAAGATGATAGCCTCTACCCGCTACCAGGTGGTGGAGCTGCTGCTGCCCCTGGCCAATCAAGCCCGTTCTGGCGCTGAGATCCTGGCTGCCCACGAAGAGAGACCCGACCACCTTCTCAACCTCTTCAGACAGTGGGAAGCAGACCGGTTAGTTCTGCGGGTTGCCTAGCTTCTGGTTATTCCAAACAGTCCAAATCACCAGGGTCAAAGTCTGTTCCATGCTAAGGTTGTATCATGCATGACCGAGGACGGTGCTTCTCCCCAGGCATGTTTGCGCCGGCGGTGCGGAGCACCTCTACTGGGACATCTTCGCCACAGCTTTCCCTGTGAATAGAGCTGGCAAATCTGGATCCCGATCAACATCCCTGACAACCCCAACGCCAGAGCTGGTAGGAGGCAAGGATGGCTGACTACAATCGCGGCATTATGAAGTTCAAGGGGGCAGATAGCCCAATTGTCGTTTTGATCTCGGCAGGAATTGTGGCCGGTGTGGTTTCGGCCCTGATCTGGTGGGCTTTGCACTTTGCTTACGCAGCTTGAGTCTCAGCCCATATCAGAAGCCGAGGTCAGTTTTTCCTACATTGCCAGCCTTCCGAGCAAAGGAGGGGAGTGGGACGAGGCTTCTTTGCAACGCTTGCGGCAGTCTCTTCAGCGTTGGTACCGTGAACACGGGCGGGATCTGCCCTGGCGCCGCACCCGGGATCCTTACGCCATTTGGGTTTCGGAAGTGATGTTACAGCAAACCCAGGTGGCAACAGTTATCCCCTACTTTCAGCGCTGGATGCAAACCCTGCCCGGGATCCCAGCATTGGCGGCAGCCCCCCAGCAGCAGGTGCTGAAACTGTGGGAGGGCCTGGGCTACTACCGGCGGGCCCTGAACTTGCACAAAGCCGCCCAAATCCTGGTGCGGGAACGGAACGGCGAGTTCCCCAGGGATTTGGAGCAGGTGCTGGCTCTGCCGGGGATCGGGCGCACCACAGCCGGCGGCATTCTCAGCGCTGCCTTCGATCAGCCTTTGCCCATTTTGGATGGCAACGTCAAGCGGGTGCTGGCTCGCTTGGTGGCTTTGCAGCAGCCTCCGTCCCAGTGTCTGTCCCTGCTGTGGCAGCTTTCCCAGCAATTGTTGGATCCCGTGCAGCCGCGGGCTTTTAACCAAGCCCTGATGGATTTGGGGGCTACCGTCTGTCGTCCCAAAAAGCCTCACTGTGGCCAGTGCCCTTGGCAAGCGGATTGCAGCGCCTACAATCGAGGTCAACACCAACAATTGCCTATGTCTGCACCCCGTGCCTCCCGTCCTCATAAGCAAATCGCGGTTGCCATTGTTCTGCGGGGGAAAGAAATCCTTATCGATCGACGGTTGGAAAGCTCGATGCTCAGTGGGCTGTGGGAGTTTCCCGGAGGGAAAATCGAGCCGGGAGAAACGGCTGCCGAGTGTGTAGTGCGGGAGGTGAAGGAAGAAATCGGCATCGATATCGAGGTGGTCGCACCGCTGGCCACCATCGAACATGCCTACACCCATTTCACCGTTACTCTTATTGCTTTTATCTGCCGCTACCTGGGCGGAGAAGCCCAAGCCCTGCAATGTAGCGAGGTGCGCTGGGTCAGCCCGGCGGAGCTGTCGGAATTTCCCTTCCCAGGGGCCAATCAAAAGTTGTTTCCCCACTTGTATGCTTGGCTGGCAGAGCATGGCAACCCATGATGAACCCACCCAATCCGCCAAATGGCTTAGACCCTTCTGGAACGTTTGCCCCAAGACATTCGATAGGATAGTAGATGTCCTGCTGCCGTGAGCTACGGATATGCTTGTCACTCTGGAAAAAGCTGGGGAGATTCTGGCTAAGGGATCCCACACAGCCATCACAACCACAGATGGCAAGATCGCGCTGGTGCCCAAGGGAAAAGAAACCCTCAAACTGACGGCCAACGAAGCCATTAACCTAATGTTTTACGTCGTCCGCTCCGCTGAACCGGCAGAGACGGTGATGGCCCAACTGGAGGAGGCAGTTGCCAAAGCTCAAGCCCCCGATCCAGCCGAGGAACGGGCCAGAAAATATCGAGAACTTCGTGGCGTCTAAAGGGGTGGCATTCGTGCCGGGTGGAGCCTTTCGCCAACTGGAGAGAGACTCCAAAACAAAGATTAAAAGCAGGAGGAGCTGAGGGCGACAAACTTCCCATCGGTGGTCCACCCCAGCAACATTGGCTCCTGCGGTTGAATGGCCCGTCCGGTGAGAGCACAGCATTGGGCTTGGTGGGCCGTGGCCGGGAAGCTGGCCCGAATATCCTCAGGACTGAGGGTGGCAGCCCCTTGGGAGTGGCGTAGGACATAACTCCAAAGAATTTCCCGTATGAGGGCCTGGTAACCCTGATTTCCGGCCAACGCCTTCAGTCGCTGCTTCAGCTCACGTTCCAGCCGAATGCTGGTCACTTCCATCTGGGTCGTGGGAATGGGGGAATTGGCGCGAATGGGCATGCAGGGATCCTCCCTCGAAAAGCCTATACTACTCCTGTAGCATAGCTGGCTTACCGCCTGAGCGGGGATCCCGGCCTGGGTGAGATGGCTCAGGTCAAAATGGTTGCAAGCTGTGCAGTTCTGACCGCTAAGGCAACGTCAGCACCTGAGTGTATGGTTGAGTTGATCCCGCCCCGTCGCCGTGCCTTGGAGCATTTGCTGGCCCGCCTTGGATTCAGGGATCCGGCTTTGCTGGAGCAGCTGCGCTGGGATCTGCTGGATCAGGCCTTGATTCACCCTTCTCTGGATGGCCAGCGGAACAACGATCGGCTGGAGTTGTTGGGGGATTCTGTCCTGCGAATTTTGGTTACGGAATTCTTGTTTCAGTCCTATCCCCATCTGTCGGTGGGAGAGCTGACCGCGATTCGCTCCGACCTGACCAGCGATGCTTACCTGGCAGAACTGGCGGATCTGCACGGCTTGGATCGCTACCTCGAGGTGGGATCCAGCTCTCAAAACGACTTGGCCGGACGGGGTCGGCGGCTGGCGGATGCTTTCGAGGCTCTGCTTGGGGCTTTTTATCTCAGTTGGGGTATTTACACGCTGCCCAGGCTGCATCCCTGGCTGGATCCCTATCTACACCGGCGAGTGGAGCAATGGTTCCAAGACCCCACTCGGCGCAACCCCAAAGCAGCCTTGCAAGAACTGACCCAACGCCTTTGGGGTAGCCTGCCCGAATACCGCCTGGTGGCCGCCCAGGAGCATCCCCCTCATTTCACCATGGAAGTCTGGGGGCAAGGGCGGTGCTGGGGCCGCGGTGAAGGTCGCTCAAAAAAGGCTGCGGAAATGGCCGCCGCTGCTCAAGCCTACGAACACTTGCAGTCGGAGAAGACATGAGAGGCAACCACCGCTACGAGTTGGCCAGTTGGTTGTTTTTGCTGGGGAGCAGCCTGTTTGCGGCGAGCGAGGTGATGACCTTGGGTAGCGACCCCCCTCCGTGGGATCCCGCAGCTCCAACCCTTCTCAATCTCAAGGTTGTCCAAACCCTGCTGGGGATAGGAGCCAGCCTCCTGTTCGTCGTAGGTAGTGCTCTGTTCATCCTCGATGCCCGTCACCGCTGAGATGTGCACCCTACCCAAAACCACAGCAGCCCTTCTCCGAGAGCAACAGAGGCGAATCAGATGAGAAGCTTGCTAATAAGGACTTCTTCCGGCTACGGGATCCGCAGGCGAGAGACTTTCTTTCTGTGGCAACCCTTCCGGCTCGTTTGACGAGTCATTCGGACGAGAGGAAAAAGATGGCTCCGGGCTGCTCGCGTCGGCAGGATCCATCCCCGGCAAAGCCAAAGAACCAGCAGCCTCGGTGGCCCGAGCATACAGCCTGGCTCGAACCTCTGCCTCCTGCTTGGGCTTCAGATAGAGGTTCTCCAGCAGCACCGCCATACCCGCCACCCACGGGGGGGCGATCACCGCCCCAACAATACCCAACAACTGGGTGCCCCCCAGCACCGCCAGCAACTGATACAAGGGCTTCACCCGCACCGAGGATCCCACCAACAGAGGATCCAACACATAGGTTTCCAGGTTTTGAACGGCAACGTATAGGATCAGCACCCACAAAAAAGTCCAGCCCCCCTGAACGATTGCCACCACCAAGGCGGGCAGGGATCCCAGTACCGGCCCAATGAAGGGGATAAGGTTGGTAAACCCGGCGATCACCCCCAGCGCCAGAGCGAACTCCGACAGGCCGAGAAAGCGAAGCGAGACGGTGATCATCACGCCCAAAATGGCAGAGACCAGCACCCGCCCCTGGATGTAGCCCCCCATGCGCTGAGCCATCGGGTGTACCTGCTCAGCAAGCCGCTCATTCCAGGGATAGGGAAACAACTCCACCAAGCCCCGCACCAAGTCAGAGCCGCTCACCAGCATGTAGCCGGAAATGAAGAGGGTCAGCACCATGGTCAGCAGACCGCCCAGCAAACCGCGGGTGAAGTCGAAAGACTGCACCAGCACCCGTTGTCCCGAGCGAACTGCCCAGCTCATCAACGACTGAGGATCGAGCAACTGGTTTAAGTAGTCCAGCGCCGCCGGATCCACCCCCGCCAGATCAGCAATCCAGGTGTCCACCAGCAGTTGTAGTCGCTCCAGATAGAAGGGCAACCTCGCTAGCAACCGCTGGGTCTGAGTTACCACCGTTGGGCCAATGAGCAGAGCCAAGCCGGCAATCCCGGCAATTAAGCTCAAATACACCAGCACAACCCCCAGCCAGCGGGGGATGCGTAATCGCTCGGCCAGATCCACCAGGGGAGCCAGCGCTGCCGCCACCACCACCGCGATCATCACCGTCAGCACCAAGCTGCGCAGTTGCCACAGCAGCAACAACAGCATCCCTGTGGCCACCACCAGGGCTACGGAGGATACGGAGATGGTCAATTGTCTTCGGCTCATCATCTGGCTGGGTTCTCTTCAGGGGGCTAGGTAACAGATGGCTCTACCATCCTGGCTTGCCCTAGCTGGACTTGCCAAACGCTCTTGGGCAAAGACCCTAGACCCAGAACTTCCCTGCCCAGTCGGCCAGACCAAAGATCCGCAGCAAAAACCCAGCCAGAATTGCAGCTACCGTAGCAGTTCCATCCGTACCGCTTCTGCATATTCCAGCAGCTCCGGGGATCCCGTGCCGGAAGCCCGCCACAACATCAAAGCGCTACCCAAATCGGAAGCGGCACCAGCCCTATCCTCTCCCTGGTAAGCGCGCGCCATACCCCGGTAGTAGTACACATCACCTTGGTAAGGCTGCAACTCAAGAGCTCGGCTGAAATCTTGAACGGCCAAATTGAAGTCGCAGATGCTGGCCCACATCAGGCCGCGATGGACATAGGCCTCGAAAAGATCGGCAGCACTTTGATTTTGCTTGGCCAGCTCAATCGCCAGATGCGACACATCAAATGCCGATTCCAGATGGCCTTGTTCGGCCCAGATGCGAGAGCGGATCAAGTGCAGTTGCGGGTTGTGATAGGCAATCCGATCCAGGGGAGACAAGCTCGCCAGAGCCTGCTCAGGTTCTTGCAAACGCTCGTGTTGGATTTTGGCCTTGAGCAAATAGGCTTCAGCCAGATAGGGATCCAAAGCAATGGCAATATCCAGATCCCGCAGAGCAGAGCGCATCAAGCGAGCAATGGCAGAAGCATGCTCAGGCTGCGGTAAAGCAGCAGGATCTTCTTGAGACTGACGCCAGAAGTATTGCGCCCGTTGCAGATAAAGTTGCGCATTTCCCGGCTCCTGTTGGATGGACTGGGTTAGCCGCGCCAGCTCATTGGGAAGATCCGCCGGAGCAGAGGATTGAGAGAGAGTGGGATTCTGACGCCGAGGCCGTGCCGGCACGGCAAGGCTTGGGTTGGAACGGCCAACAACCCCGGCGGGCTGGGGATCTGCCTGTTGCGCAAGCCATTGATAGACCTGCTGCTGGTGAGCGAGAGAGCGCTGCTCAAGCTGTTGTACCCGTTCTTGCAGTTGGGCTTGCCGCCTGAGCCAAGATTCAGAACCTGCTTCATCTTCAAACAAGGTCTGGGATGAGGGCAGGGAGTGCTCCCAAGCTTGTAGAGAAACCTCAGTGACAGGACTCTGGCTCTTACGAGATGAGGTCAACCAGCCACATTCGCCAATCAAAAACGGCAAAGACAGCAAACCCAACAGCGCCGAGCCGGAGAACAAAAGACTGGGCTTAAGCATGGATCCCACCCCTTGAAATAGCTTAGAAGTAAAGAGTTGCCTCTAAACTAGTTCGCCGCAGCCGCAGTGTCCAGAGTTTCGGCGATGCTTGCCCTGAGCCAAAACTCAGAAACTCTCCCCTAGGGGATTCTGCCACCCGCCAGATCCACCAACTCCACGCGGCGATTCTTCGCCCGGCCTTCCTCAGTGGTGTTGCTGGCCACAGGAGCAGAGAACCCCACACCAACCGGATAGAGTCGACGTTGCTCGATACCCAGCTGAACCAACCGGTTGACAACCGCCTCGGCCCGGCGCCGCGAGAGACCTAGGTTGTAGTCGAAGCTACCGGTTGCATCGGTATGACCGACCACGAGGATGCTGAGGTTGGTGCGCTCGCGCATCAGCTTGGCGATCTCGGCAAGGGTGGGCTCGGCAGCCGCTTCGATTTGATCCGAGTCATAGGCAAAGAGAATGCCGTAGAGAGCGATCCGGCCATCGCGGCTGATGGCTTGATCGATCTCGCTGCTTGTAATGCTTTCAACCAGTTCCAGGCGTTGCTGGCGGGGCTTGACATCGACGACATCCACTCGCCCCAGAGTAATCCCGGTCGGGATCGGTCCACTGCCGCGGGTGACCTCCCAGTCATCGGTATTGACCACAAAGTAGGCGCTCACGAATCGCTCATCGCCTTCGGGGGACTTGCCACGTGCGGCTAAATAGGCAGCAGTGTTTTCTCTGGCGTTTTGAAACGGCCACTGGGCCCGTTCTTCCGGCGTGCTGTAGGTGCCCTTCATATTGAGGATCTCGTGAGCAATCTGGTTGTTGTAGCCGAGGGTCTCAATCTCCTCCCCCAACCCGGAGAAGAGGATCTCAAAGCCGG
>NZ_JANSIH010000278.1:0-22526 GCF_047462075.1 Synechococcus sp. R55.2 | reverse complement strand
GAGCTGAAAACGGCAGTGAAGGGCTTGAATGGCCTGCAGGCGGCGGCGATCCAAAGCACAGGCTATGCGCAACAGGGGGCTCAGTTCCAGCACCACTTGGCGATCCCGCTCGTCGCTGAGGCGCTGGAAGTTCTCGTGCTTCTTCTTGGGGGGCGACTTGCGGTGGTAGCGGGCCAAGTTGGCGATCACCTCCACCTCTTCTTCGTTGAAGCCCAAGAGTTCTCCATGGCGGATCAGGTAGTAGGAGTGCTTGTGGTGGGCGGCATGGCTGATGAAGTGGCCGCAGTTGTGCAGCATGGCCGCCGCCCAGAGAAGAGCCCGCTCCCGGGATCCCCAGCCATGCAGGATGCCGCGGGTTTGATCGAAAAGGCTGAGGGCAAACTCGGCCACCCGCTCGGCATAGGGGATCTCCACCTGATATTTTTCCGCCAGCTTGAGCACACTGCGCCGCCGCACCGAGCTGTGGTAGCGCAGCCGATCCTCAATCAAGCCTTGGCCGATCATCCAATCCACGATCAGCCCTTCCCGCAAAGCCCGTTCGCAAAATTGAACCCGCTCTACCCCCAGCAGGCTCATCACTTCCTCTAGGATCAGGGCGCCGGCCAGGATGATCTCCCCCCGTCTTTCCCCTAGGCCGGGAAGTTTTTGCCGTTCGGCCACCGTCAGGGATCGCAGCTCTTTGATGTAGCCGCGCAAGGCTTCCAAGCTGAACTCATACCCCTGCAGGCGACTGGGGGGAGCGCCCAAACGACGGCGGGCATCCCACTGGGCCAGGCTCTCGACGGTGCCAGAGGTGCCCACCAAAGGCAGGGATCCCTGTTGTTGTGAAGATGCGACGATCCGTTTCATCTGCTCAATGGGGGATTCCAGCATGCCGCGGATGTGCTGGCGCAGGGCTTGCAGTTCGCCAGAAGTGGGCGGATCGTGGTGCAAAAAAGCCTGGGTTAGACGCACAGCTCCCACCTTGATGCTGCGCAGAAACTCCGGCTCTTGGCCATTGCCCAAGATCAGCTCTGTGGAGCCACCGCCGATATCCACCACCGCGTGCATCCGGTTGTGGAACTCCATCGCCGAGAGCACTCCCAGATAAATGCGGCGGGCCTCTTCCTGCCCCGAGATCAACTCCACCCGCAGGCCCAGCTCCCGTTCAATCCGCTTCAAAAACTCCGGCCCATTGGGGGCCTCGCGCACAGCACTGGTGGCCACCGCAACAATGGAATGCACCTGAAAGCTCTCGGCAATGCGGCAAAATCGTTCCAGGGCCACTCGGGCCCGCTCCATGGCTGCAGGGGTCAGGGCACCCGTCTGGTTGCAGTATTCCCCCAGCCGCACGGTGGCTTTTTCGCGGGAGATGATGGTGAAGCTGGGGATACGGGGATTGATGCGCACCACCACCATGTGGAGAGAGTTGCTGCCCACATCGATGGCGGCCAGAACGGGGGCAGCCCAAGATTCAGGACGAGAAGCCGGGCCGGTTTCGGAAACTGGGGGAGCAGAGGCGACAGGGCATTCCGTGAAGTCGGTGCGCGAAGAGATCATGGCTCGGGTGTGGGGGTCAACCCCTTTAGGATACTGTGTACTTTCCCCCCTTGTTCCGGGCCCAGTTGTCAGGTTTGCGATTGACTCGGCAAACAGGGGAATGGACTCAGCTTGGGATCCCTGCCGCTCTCGCCCCAGCCTAAGATAGGGACACAGTATTTGATTTGTTTGTTTCAAAGTAGGTTCCGATGTCTCAGCCAGCCGAATCACCTCAGAAGGCCAACAGCACCCTCAAACTGCTGCGCACTCACGAGTCTCCCAAACTGGAGCGCATCCGCCACACCACTTCCCATGTCCTGGCTATGGCGGTGCAAAAGCTGTTTCCCAAGGCCCAGGTGACCATCGGCCCCACAACCGACTACGGCTTCTATTACGATTTTGACCATCCCGAACCCTTTACGCCTGAGGATCTCGACCGCATCAAAAAAGAGATGCAGGCGATCATCAAAAAAGGTTTGCCGGTGATCCGCGAGGAGGTGAGCCGGGAAGAAGCCAGGCGCAGAATCGAAGCCCTCGGCGAACCCTATAAGCTGGAGATCTTGGACAGCATTCCCGAAGGAGAGGTCATCAGCATTTATCACTTGGGGGATGAATGGTGGGATCTCTGTGCTGGCCCCCACGTGGAAAACACCCGAGATCTCAACCCCAGAGCCTTTGATTTGCTCAGTGTGGCCGGCGCTTATTGGCGGGGGGATGAAACCAAGCCGCAGCTCCAACGCATCTACGGCACCGCCTGGGAGACCCCAGAGGAGCTGAAAGAATACAAACGGCGGCTGGAAGAAGCCAAACGGCGGGATCACCGCAAGCTGGGCAAAGAACTGGGCCTATTTTTGTTTTCGGATGAGGTGGGGCCGGGGCTGCCTCTCTGGACACCCAAGGGCACCATTCTGCGCTCGGTGCTGGAGGATTTTCTCAAGCAGGAGCAGCTCAAGCGGGGCTACCTGCCGGTGGTTACCCCTCATATTGCCCGTGTGGACTTGTTCAAGATCTCCGGCCACTGGCAAAAGTATCGGGAAGATATGTTTCCCATGATGTCGGAGAATGAGCAGGCGCGTGCGGCTGAACAGGGCTTTGTCATGAAGCCGATGAATTGTCCTTTTCACATCCAAATCTACAAATCCGAGCTGAGATCCTACCGCGATTTGCCCCTACGATATGCCGAGTTCGGCACCGTTTATCGCTACGAGCAATCGGGGGAATTGGGAGGTCTGACGCGAGTGCGTGGCTTCACGGTGGACGATGCCCATTTGTTTGTTCGCCCCGATCAATTGGAGGAGGAGTTTCTCAAGGTTGTCGATCTCATTTTGGTGGTTTTCGATAAGCTCAAGCTCAAGGATTTTCGCGCCCGCCTCAGCTTCCGGGATCCCAAGTCGGACAAATATCTGGGATCCCCCGAAGATTGGGACAAAGCCGAAAATGCCATCCGTCGCGCTGTGGAGAAGTTGTCGATGCCCCACTTTGAAGGGATCGGAGAGGCAGCCTTCTATGGGCCGAAGCTGGATTTTATTTTCCGCGACGCGCTGGATCGGGAGTGGCAACTGGGCACGGTTCAGGTGGACTACCAAAACCCACAGCGCTTTGATCTGCAATACGTAGCTGAGGACGGATCCCGGCAACGCCCGGTGATGATCCACCGCGCTCCCTTTGGCTCGCTGGAGCGGCTGATTGGGATCCTCATCGAAGAATACGCTGGGGATTTTCCCTTCTGGCTGGCCCCGGAACAGGTGCGTATTTTGCCCATTTCCGATCAGTATTTGGGCTATGCCACCCAAGTGCGGGATCAACTGCGGGAACATGGGATCCGCGTTCACATCGATGCCGACAGCGATCGTTTGCCCAAAAAAATCCGCAATGCCGAGAAGGCCCGGATCCCTTTTATGTTGATCGTGGGGGAACAGGAACAAGCGGCAGGAACGGTGAGCGTGCGCCAGCGCCATGGACAGGAGCTGGGATCCCTGACGGTGGCAGATTTCCTAGCCCAGCTACAGGCACTTGACTAGCTTGGGCATTCGGGATCCCTGGCTTGCGGCAACTGGGTTTTCAGAACTTGGAGCTCAAGAAAGAGCTTGAGTTTCCCTTTCTCAAGGGAAGCCAAGGGGGCTAATTGAAAAATCAGGATTTGGCCGACAACCCACCATGTTCTCTAGGGATTTTCTGGAGAGGATCCTGCAACGCTTTAGGAGCTGACGGCTAAATCGATCTGTCGCCGAATGGATTGGCCGTTACTTTGGTGAATTGATTGATAGTTACTTTGAATTGCAGTGAAATAGCCTGTCGATCTAAGCTCCTCATCTCCCGCTCTGCGATTGTAGATAACAGCACTATGAATTGTAGCTTTTACTACAGTATTAGCTTCTCTATTGGAGATAGGCTTTTGTGCATTCAAAGTCTGACCGCAGAGTGATGACTCAAGGATAGGATCCCATGCCCAAAACGCTGTTTAAAGTTGACCTGACTAAGCCAATGGATCAACAGGATCTACCGGGTCACAACCGCTGGCATCCTGATATTCCCGCTGTGGTTTCTGTAAACCCTGGCGAGGTATTCCGAATTGAGTGTAAAGACTGGACGGATGGGCAAATCAAAAACAACGATGATCCTTCCGACATTGAGCAGGTTGACCTAAGCGTTGTCCATGTTTTGAGTGGGCCTATTTGGGTTAACGGCGCCCAGCCTGGAGATATCCTGGTTGTCGATCTGTTAGACATTGGGCCACTGCCGGGAGACGAGTGGGGGTTTACAGGTATTTTTGCCAAAGAAAATGGAGGGGGATTCCTCACCGATCATTTTCCCAACGCGGCCAAAGCCATCTGGGATTTTCAAGGCATTTACACCACTTCCAGACACATTCCCCATGTGCGCTTTGCCGGCATCATTCACCCCGGCCTCATTGGCTGTGCCCCATCTCACGAGTTGCTGGCGGCTTGGAATAAGCGGGAAGCTGAGCTGGTCGCTTCGGCTCCCGATTTGCGCACTTACGGCGCGGGGCTATCCGGCAATCAGCCTGTGCTGGCCGCCTTGCCCAATCCCAAGAACGCAATTTTGGGAACTTTGCCCAAGTCAGAGTATGAGCGGGTTGCTGCTGAAGCGGCTCGGACGGTGCCCCCGCGAGAGCACGGCGGTAATTGCGATATTAAAAACCTGTCTAAAGGAACACGGATCTACTTCCCGGTTTACGTGGAGGGTGCCAAGCTGTCGATGGGAGATATTCACTTCTCGCAAGGGGATGGGGAGATCTCTTTTTGTGGCGCTATTGAGATGTCGGGCTACATCGATCTCCACGTCGATCTAATCAAGGGTGGTGTTGAGAAGTACAGATTGGTTAACCCCATTTTTAAGCCCGGCCCTGTTGAGCCACGTTACTCGGAATACCTTGTGTTTGAGGGCATTTCTGTGGACGAGCTTACAGGTAAGCAGCATTATATGGATGTTCACATTGCCTATCGACGCGCCTGCTTAAATGCCATCGAATATCTGAAAAAATTCGGCTTTACGGGAGAACAAGCTTATCTGCTGCTCAGTTCTGCACCGGTGGAGGGCAGAGTGAGTGGGATCGTCGATATTCCCAATGCTTGCTGTACGGTGGCTGTTCCTACGCAAATCTTCGACATAGATATTCTCCCTAGGTGAATGTTATCCGATGCCTCGTTCAAGGGGGTGGAATAGGAAGATGCCGCTGTATGAGTTTAAGTGTCAAACCTGTGGGGAGTTTGAGGTATGGCGGCCCTTATCTCAATATCGAGATCCGGCCTATTGTCCTTCTTGCAATCAGGAAGGGAAACGTCTCATTTCAGTTCCCATGGTTCAGCTTTCCAGCTCTTTGCCTATTTCAAAGGGGGGAAGAGAACCCAAACTGATCAAGCGTGAACAGCACTCAAATTCTGATCCAAACTCGCCAAAATATCGCTCCCAATCCTGTGGGCGACCTTGGATGTTGCACCATTAGTTATTAGACATAGTTGTTTCAGGCTAGGGTAAGACGCCTGGGCTATTGAAAAAAGCCTTCTGGCCCCGTGCATTATTGCTCCGCAGCGCTATTGCTATGCCTACGGCACCCTGACGGGAACCGCAACGCTGACGCGACGATGCGACGACGTAACGACGTGACCAACGTTTTAGGTGTGGGTGCAGTGTCCCAGTTTGAATCGAAATGACCATAGTGCTTAGAAAAAGAGAGACTCTCACAATACCCCCAGAAATGCTTTCCTCTGGCATGGCAGTTCACAACCTATGCTGGAAAAGGCGTTCAAGAAGCACCTCATGAGTGGGCCTGATCCTTCCTTGGCAGAGGGATCCCATCGCAGCGATATTGCCCTTCGCTTGCAGGGGATCACCAAGCGTTATCCTCTGGTGCTGGCCAACGACCACATCGATCTGGAGGTGCGTTGGGGAGAGATTCTGGCGCTGATGGGGGAGAACGGGGCGGGCAAGTCTACCCTGATGAAGATCGTCTATGGGTTGGTCAGCCCGGACGAGGGATCCATTCAAGTGGATGGGCAACCGGCCAAAATTTACAGTCCCGCCGATGCCATTCGGTTGGGAATTGGGATGGTGCATCAACACTTTATGTTGGTGGATCCCTTGACGGTTACGGAAAACGTGGTTCTTGGGGCCGAACCCGGCCATCTTTTTCAGGTCGATTTCCGTCGGGCCAGGGCTGAGGTGGCTCAGTTGATTGCCGAGATGGGCTTCCATCTGGATCCCGACGCCAGAGTGGAGGATCTGCCGGTAGGCCTACAGCAGCGGGTGGAGATCTTGAAAATGCTCTACCGCAAGGCCCGCATCTTGATTTTGGATGAGCCGACGGCAGTGTTGACTCCGCAGGAGGCAGGCGAGCTGTTTGCGTTTTTGCGCCGCTTTGCCCGGCGGGGGGGAGCTGTCATTTTCATCAGCCACAAGCTGAAGGAGGTAATGCAACTGGCCGACCGCGTCACCGTCATTCGGGATGGCAAGGTGGTGGCGACGTTGCCCACTGCCCAAACCGATGCCCAGGAACTGGCGCGGCTGATGGTGGGGCGGGAAGTCAGTCTGACCGTTGAAAAAAAGGCCGCTACCCCTGGGGAGGTGTTGCTGGATGTGCGAGATCTGTGGGTGGATATACCGGGGCGGAAGCCGGCGGTGGCGGGGGCGAGCTTCCAGGTACGTGCCGGCGAGATTGTGGGCCTTGCCGGTGTGGAGGGAAACGGCCAAACGGAATTGGTGGAGGCGATCACCGGCTTGAGAAGCTACCGCGGCCAAATTCGCTATGGAGCCGGATCCCTGTCTGCTTCGGCCCGACAGGTGCGTTGCTGGGGTCTGAGTCATATCCCCGAAGATCGCAATGTGAGAGGTTTGGTGCTGGATTTCCCCACCCGCGACAACCTGATCCTGGGGGATCACCATCAAAAGCCGTATACCGGCTGGTTGGGATTTTTTCGGGAAGAGGCCATTGACCAACATGCCCGCCAGGTGGTGGAGAGCTTCGACGTTCGCCCCCGCAGCATTTCCCTGACGGCCCGCCGCTATTCTGGGGGCAATGCCCAGAAGATCGTTGTGGGACGGGAGCTTTCCTGTGGATCCAAGGTGCTGGTGGCTGCCCAGCCGACGCGGGGGGTGGATGTGGGGGCCATCGAGGCCATTCATCGCCGCATCCTGCAGGCACGGGATCAGGGCATGGGGGTGCTGCTGGTATCGGCGGATTTGAATGAGGTGATCAGCTTGTCGGATCGCATTTTGGTGATCCATGAGGGCCGCCTGGTAGGAGAACTCAGGCCTGAAGAGGCCACCGAAGAGCGGATCGGGCTGCTGATGGGCGGGATCCAGCATTAGACGAGGCTGGGGGCAGCTTGAGAAGACCCTGCCGCCCGTTCTTGGGCTAGGGCTGCTCGCCGTTGCTCCAACTCTTGAGGAGAGATGCGCCCATAGGTCACGCTCATCTCGGCCAGCCGCTGGATCATGTCCTGCCGCAGCATGTCCTCGCGGTAGCGCCAGGCCCAGTTGTTCTCGGTGGTGCCGGGGAAGTTCATGCGCGCCTCTGCCCCCAAGCCCATCACATCCTGCAGGGGAATGATGGCCAGGTCGGCTACGGAAGAAAGGGCCAAGCGGATCAGATCCCAATGGATGCCCCCGGATCCCTGGCAGCCCAAATAGCGCAGCAGGTTTTGTTTTTCCCACTCCGAGCGCTCCGGGTCATGAAACCAGCCCACCACCGTATTGTTGTCGTGGGTGCCGGTGTAAACGACAAAGTTACGCTCGTAGGCATGGGGCAAATAGGGGTTATCCGGCCCGGAACCAAAAGCAAACAGCAGCACCTTCATGCCGGGCAAGCCAAATTGATCCCGCAGTTGCAACACCTCCGGCGTAATGTCTCCCAGATCTTCGGCAATCACCGGGATTTCCCCCAGCTTGTCGGCCAGGGCCTGAAAGAAATCTGCTCCCGGCCCTTTTTGCCACTCCCCTTCCACAGCCGTTTCTGCATCGCCTGGAATGGCCCAGTAGCTCTCGAAGCCGCGAAAGTGGTCGATGCGCACACAGTCCACCTGCTTGAGGATGGCCTGGATGCGCCGGATCCACCAGTCGTAGCCGCGAGCCTTGAGCACCTCCCAGTTGTAGAGGGGGTTGCCCCAGCGCTGCCCGGTGGGGCTGAAATAGTCCGGCGGCACACCGGCTACTTGTAAAGGCCGTCCCTGTTCATCCAGGTGAAACAGCTCCCGGTTGGCCCACACGTCGGCACTGTTGGGGGCAACATAGATGGGCACATCCCCAATGAGCCGCACTTGATGCCGATGAGCATACTCCCTTAGGGATCCCCACTGCTGGGCAAACAGATACTGCCAAAACATCTGCTCGGTAATGGCATCGGCATAGCGGTCGCGAGCCTCTTGCAGGGCCGGCGGATCCCGTCGCACCAAGGCCGGATCCCATTGGTTCCACTCTTGCTCGCCGTACACATCCTTGAGGGCCATGAACAGGGCATAGTCGGGCAACCAATCGGCTTCGGCAGCACAATAGGCTTGGAAGGCTTCCCAGTCGGCGGCGGACGCTTTTTCTTTGAAGGTTGCCCAGGCGCGGTGCAGCAGGCCCAGCTTGAAGGGGATCACGGTTTCGTAGTCCACCCGCTCGGCAGACCCGGCTTGGATCGTTGGCCATTGGGGCAGGTCCTGCCAACTGTCGGGCTCTAGCCAGCCGGCTTTTACCAACAGCTCCGGGCTGATGAGCAGCGGGTTGCCGGCTATGGAGGAAAAGCTCATGTAGGGGGAGTTGCCCCAGCCGGTAGGTCCCAGAGGCAGCACCTGCCAGAGGCGCTGGCCGCTCTCCACCAGAAAGTCCACAAAGCGATAAGCCGATGGCCCCAGATCGCCGATGCCAAATGGCCCCGGTAGCGAGGTGGGGTGCAAGAGGATCCCGCTGAGTCTGCCCATGCGCATGGCCAAGCCCTTTTGCTGAAGGTGGCTTCACCGCCTATGCTGTCACTTCCAGAGCCACGATGAACAGCTCCAGACAAGACAAAATCGGCACAAAGCCAAAAGACCCCCTTTTCCGCCCTGGCCAGGGATCCGGAACTGGGATCCTGTCAGGCCATCTCAGGCGCAGGGCAGGCTTGGGCATACCAGTCATAGAGGCCATCACCGGTGGTGAGCCAAGTCTGAGGGCGAGATTGGATGTGCTGCAAGGCTTTTTTCAGGGATCCCATCCGCAGAGGCTGCCCGACAATGAAAGGATGTAGGCCGATGGCCATGACGCGGGGGGAGCGTTCCCCATCTTGCCACAGTTGATCAAACTGGTCGATGAGGGCTTGGGCAAAGGCTTCTGCCGGCAGGCGGGCGCTCAGACAAAGGCTGATGTCGTTGGCCTCTAGAGTGTAGGGGATCCCCAAGAGAGGGCCGGCGGCAGTCTGCAGCCAGTAGGGTTGGTCGTCGTTTACCCAGTCGGTGGTGTAGCGGATCCCGGCAGCCTTGAGCAGGTCAAAGGTGTTCTCGCTAACGGAAAACCCCGGCGTCAGCCAGCCCCAAGGGCGGGATCCCGACACCTTTTCCAAAAGGGACAAACTGCGCTCAATGAGCTCCTGTTCGACGTCACGGGCCAGGCCGCTGTGGCCGGTGGAGTTGTTCCAGCCGTGGGCCAACACCGACCAGCCGTATTGGCGGATCCCTTCAATGATGGGGGGGTAAAGCTGCACCATTTCTGCATTCAAGGCGGCAGTCACCGGGATCCCCAGCTCGGCAAACAGCTCAAACAAGCGCCAAATGCCCACCCGATTGCCGTAGTCCCGCCAGCCATAGTTGGCGATCTCAGGGGAGCTGGTGAGATGGGGTTGAATGGCCGTGCCCAGCTTGCCAAAGGTGAAGTGCTCGATGTTCATCACCACGTACACAGCCACCCGCGCCCGATGCGGTAGGCTCGGCAGATTTCGGCTGGGCAGAGCTGAGTAGGCAGGGGGCAGCATGTCCGCTCTCCAAAGCTTTGATGCTCACCAAGGGGGCAGGCTAGTCCTTTGATTTTCCTGAGGTCAAGGCCCGATGGCAAGCCTGCACTTCTGGAAGGGTGAATAGGCGACGAAAGGCGATCCCTGCTTCGCGGCAGCGATCTTCTGCCCCTTCCAGCCGATCCACCAAAGCCAGGATCCCTTCCGCCCGGTAGCCGGCTGCCCGCACCCGTTCGACAGCCTTCAAAGCAGAACTGCCGGTGGTCACCACATCTTCCAGGATCCACACCCGACTGCCCGCCGGCAACTCCGGCCCCTCGATCCAGGCTTGCGTGCCGTGCCCCTTGGGCTCTTTGCGCACGATTAGGGCGGCTAGGTTGGCAGGCTCAGCCCTCAGGGAGGCCAAACTCACCGCCGTCACCAGGGGATCTGCCCCCAGCGTCATTCCGGCCACTGCCTCGGTTTCGGGCGGCAACAGTCGGTGCAGCAGGGATCCCACCCAATAAGCTCCTTGGGGGTGAAGGGTAACCGGTTTGCAGTTGATGTAGTAGGGGCTCTTCTGTCCAGAAGTGAGGGTAAAGGAGCCTTCTCGATAGGCCAGTTGGGCGAGGAGATACAACAGTTTCTCCCGCGCTTCTTCTGGGGAAAGGGTCAGGGGAGAGCAGTCAAGAAGCAACACAGCAGGGATCCCCTTGGTTCAATGGCTGGCCAGAAAGAGCACTCAGGACATTTTATTATGCGGCAAATCTCCACCGAATCCAATCTCCCGTTTTTCGGCTTCACGGGAGGGATCCCTGTCACGCAAAAGATACGCCTGTCTTGGCTAGGGCCAATGTTGCTGAAGTTCTAGACCGGCGGATACCTGAAAATCTGTTCAAACAACCACCTGGGGCATCATTTGCTCAACCAACAGAAGCAACGTGTTGGCAACAGAAGATGGCTCTTGAGCATTCAAAGTGGTGTGGGGAATCGCGCCATCTTGATTCCCCAAAATTAACAAAATGTCTTCTGGATCCCAGGCATTGGGTTGATCGACGTGGGTGATCCCAATCACGCAGGGGGCACTTGTCCTGGCTTTCATAAAAGATTGAATAGCTTGGGCGTTGCGAAATTGGCCCGGCAAGTGCGCAGGCACCAGAAGAACATAGCCGTGGGCGCGCTTAATTAAAATATCCCACATAAAGTTAAAGCGAGACTGGCCGGGAGTGCCGTAGAGATGCAGCCACATCTCTTCTTCCTCCTCTCCAATTCTCAAGCGGCCGAAGTCCATGCTTACCGTCGTGGTTTTCTTCAGCTCTGCCACCTCGTCCGTTGCTTTGCAATCGGTGTCTACTACCTCAATCTCGCTAATCGTGCGAATAAAGGTAGACTTTCCAGCTCCCACCGGCCCTGTTACAACAATTCGCAAGATATTTCCCATAAACTGGCCTCAGACTAAGCTCTAGCGACAAAGCTGAATAAAACTCGGGGGAGTGCACCGATGTGCCGCACGGGAGGTAAAGCTATCTCCAGGTTGCTTCTAAGATAATCTAAAAAAGATACCAACGCCAGCTCTGCTCCAGAGGGATCCCAGAAACTCAAGCACCTCAGCCCAAGAAGGTAGAGAAATTAAGCAAGTAGAGTAAGCAAGAGCCCACTCTAACTCAAACAACTCAAATTAAACTGTTGGCACCATTGGCAATTAACCGTTTGAATAAAGCCTCGCTCATGCCTGTTTCCTGTTGCACGGCGTTATAGGCCACCTCAAGGTAAGCTTGCTCAATAAAGGAGAGGTCAATCATGCAAACCTTGCTCAAGCTGGTGCGCAACTGCTCAGGCTTGCCTTCTTTCACCAACCGCCGACTGACCTCCTGCACAACTGTGGCCATAGCAGGCACAACATGTTGAGGGCCGATCCCAACGCGCACATGAACTATGCCAATCTTCCAGCGGCGATCCGCATACTGGGGGCCCCAATTGTCCATGCCCGTGAACATTTCCTTGAACCAGTCAGCAAAAGTTTGGCCCAGCCGCTGCCGGTTGTGCTTGGCTATCACTGCCGCCATTTCGGCATCGCGATCCAGATAGCCGTAAAAGGCGTCTGACATTTCCGCCGCGATACTGCCGCCCCAGTCAGCACTTTGCTGCAAAACTTTCTTGTCATCATCTGTGAATTGCGTGCGCGAGATCAGGACTTGGAGCAGCTCAGAAGGTTTAATGGCCATACTTCCCTCAACGTCAGGACAGAATCAAAAACTTAGCCTCCACATTTGATTTTCTTACTTCATTGCCTCTGCAATGCTTGCCGCGACTCGCTTAATTTCCAAAAAGAGCAAGCCTTGCTTGACTTCATGGCTGGCAATTGTCAGCAAGACGGCATCGGGGCCACAACTGGTTAAAACCCCGTATCCTTTTTCCCCCTGTACAAAAACTCTCTCTATGGCTCCGCGCCCTAGCTCTCTCCCAATCCGTTCGCCCAAAGAAAGCATGGCAGCCGACATAGCAGAGGTTCTCTCTTCATCCATACCCACAGGCAGTGTGGAAGCTAAAGGTAGCCCGTCGGGGGTGACCACTGCTGCTCCCTGGACTTCCGGTGTGTTGGCAACATAGCTCTGGAGGATCGCCTGCAAAGAGGACAGATTAGCCATCCTACATCTCCCTGCTGATTCACTATTTCTAATGTTTCTACCCGAAAACCGAAAACATGACTGCAAATATCCCTATGCTTTTATTTTTCGCGCATGCCCTTGAGGAGGGTGGCCAATCGACTGACCAGAGAAGGCTTGACGGGGCCGCCCTCATCCTGGAGACCAGGCACCCTTGCCCCCAGCCTCTCCCTCACCGGCTCGGGATTCACCTCCTCAGCAATCGACTTGGACAGCTCCCAGTGACCAGACCGAGCCAGAACCGTTGGCCCCTCACAGGGACTGATCAACCCCAGCTTGGCCAGACGGGCACAGGCATAGCGCACCTCCAGCAGGTCTGCCCCCAGTGCTTGAGCCAAAGCCGTCAGCTTGCGAGAAGGCGACACCTGCTCCAGGATCCCCCACTCCAGCGCAGAAAGCTTGAACAGAGGCAGTTCGGTGCTGGTACGCCAAAAGCAACTATCGGGTTCGGGCAGGTCTTTTTCGGGGCGTTGCTCCAGCTTGAGCTGCTGCAGGGCTTCCAGGACGGCAGCGGTGGCGCTTTTGCTGAGGCCAGTCATTTCTCGGTAGGGCATGGGCACGTTGGGCAGGAAGCTGAACTGGCCGGATTCGAGGGCGAAGAGGCTGTAGAGGCCGGTTTGCAGTTGATGGCGAAAGAGCTTGGCCAAATCTACGGGCGAGATCAACCCTTGCCGCTGCAGGCAACGCCCCAGAGGCTCCTCCAAGCCCCTAGCGACCAACTGGCTGACCACCTGCTCGTCCACCAAGCCAAAGCGCGTCAGCAGGCTTTCCAAACGATGCTTTTCTTCAGGGGTGAGGGCGGCGACCACCCGACCTTGGTAAAACCAAATCCGCTGAACGCCATTGGGTGCCCAGATGGATAATTGCCCTGCTTTCTTACCCTTTTCCATTAAATGCAACAGGTCGCATAAGGAAAATTCCTGAAGATCTCCAAGCATCGCCATACTTTTGCTCCCTTCACCGCTGCAAGATGCGCTTTCTCAGTATTTTCACGGTTTTTGCTTTGCTAAGCAAGAAACCAGAAGATGCGCTTACAGCTTGGTTTCGGCCTAATCTTACAACCAAATCCTCAAAAGTTAAAACGGATTAATCTTTTTAATCAAATGTATAGTCAAATGTACGAAGTTGCCGAATTTTTGGCTTGGACGCAGCGGAAATTGTGTCAGAAGCTCGGTAAAACCTCGGAAGACTTAACGATCGATACTTAGTCATTCGTAATTTTTAACACTTTTTTAGCTGCGGCTACTCGAAGATCTACGGGGTACAAAAGTTCGCCTCAAGAGGAGTGAATTGAGGATTACACTGAGGGAACTCAAGGCCATGAGACCCCCAGCGATTGCCGGGCTAAGCCCAATGCCAAAGGGGGGTAGGAGCACGCCTGCTGCCACTGGGATCCCCACCAGGTTGTAGCCAAAGGCCCAGAGGAGGTTCTGCTGGATCTTGCGGAAGGTGGCGCGGCTGAGGCGGATGGCTTGCACCACATCCCAGAGGTGGTTGCGCATCAGAATGATATCGGCGGTCTCAAGGGCGGCATCGGTAGCGGAATGCAGGGCGATGCCCACATCGGCTTGGGCCAAAGCCGGAGCGTCGTTAATGCCATCTCCCACCATGGCAACTCTCTGGCCTTGGGTCTGCAGGTCGCGGATGACTTGAGCTTTGTCTGCCGGGTGAACCTCGGCGATAACGCGGATCCCGGGCACTTGCAGAGCTTCGGCTACCTGCTTGGCCACCTCAGCCCGATCGCCAGTAAGCAGCATCACCTGCAAGCCCATCTTTTGCAGTTGTCGCAGTGTTGCCTGCGCATCAGGCCGCAAGGGATCCTGGGCTGCCAGCAGCCCCACCAGGGATCCCTCTACAGCCACGCCCACCACCGTTTTGCCGGCTGCCAGTAGCGCCTCGGCCTGGGCCTGCGCCTCTGGGGAAATTGGGATCCCCAAAGCAGCCAGCCCATCCAGGGATCCCAACACCACTTCCTGCCCTTCCACTTGGGCGGCGACTCCTATCCCCGGTTGGGTTTGAAACTCGCCGGCGGAGAGCAACGGCAAACCCTGGGTGCGGGCGGCTTGCAAAATGGCTTGCGCCAGAGGGTGGCGAGTGCCGCTTTCCACTGTGGCCGCCAGTTGGAGTAGGCGATTGGGATCCAGGGAGGGGTCAAGGCTGAGACAGTCCGTCAGGTGGGGATCCCCTTGGGTGAGGGTGCCGGTTTTGTCGAAGACCACCGTTTGCAAGCGATGGGCTTTCTCCAGAACATCTCCCCCTCGGATGAGCAAGCCCCGCTCGGCTCCCAGCCCGGTACCCACCAGGATGGCCATCGGCGTAGCCAATCCCAAAGCACAGGGGCAGGCCACCACCAAAACGGCAATGGCCATCTTGAGGCTGCTGAGCAGGGGTGTGGGGTGAGGGGGATGGTCGCTCAGATGCAGATGGGCGTGCAGGCTGAACCCCTCCAGGACAAAGTGCTCCGCACCGCCGCTCCCCCAAAGCGGGATCCCAATCCAGTACCAGAACCCAAAGGTGAGAATGGCCAGGGTCACCACCCCATAGGTAAAGTAGCCCGCCACCTGGTCGGCTATCCGTTGGATGGGGGCCTTGCGAGCTTGGGCCTCTTCCACCAGGCGGATGATCTGGGCCAAGGTGGTGTCTTTCCCGGTGCGCGTCGCTCGGCACAGCAACAACCCCGATTGGTTCAGCGTCCCCGCCACCACGGGATCCCCTGCTTGTTTCAGCACCGGCAAGGGTTCCCCTGTCAGCATCCCCTCGTTGACCGTGGCCTGGCCGGCAATGACTTCTCCATCCACCGGGATCTGTTCGCCGGCCCGCACTTGGAGCCAATCCCCCACTCGCACCTGTTCGACAGGGCACCATTCTCCGGTTTGGGATCCCAGATCCAGGTTCCCCTCTGGGCTGGAAGCCAGAGATCCCGCCTTCTCTGCAGGCTGAACCCGCCGAGCCAAACTGGGACACAAGCTCACCAGCGATTGCAGGCTGCTGGCCGCCCGCAGGCGGCTGTGCTGTTCCAAGGCCCGTCCCAACAGGATGAAGCTGAGCATCATGACGGGCTCGTCGAAAAAGCACTCCCAGCCCACCTGAGGGGCCAACAACCCCGCCAGACTGGCCAGGTAGGCCGATCCGGATCCCAAGGTAACCAAGGTGTTCATGTTGGGGGCCAGCCGCCGTGCCCCTCTCCAACCATCCAGGACAATGCCGCGAGCCGGGCCGACAAAAGTCAAGGTCGCCAAGCCCCAGTGCAGCCAGACATCATTAAGGAGGGGCAAGCCCAGACGGGCGAAGAGATCCAAGTGTCCGGCGGCAGAAATCAGCAGCAAAAAAGCGGCGGTGAGCGCTTGGCGAATGTGGTGTCGGGTCTGCTGTCGCTGCCGAGAGAGGGGATCCGCAGGCACATCCAAGGCTTCTTCCCACCCACCGGGAGGGGAAGAGGGATCTTGAGAGTGCTCCGCACCGCTGACGCGAACGGAACTCCCGCCGGAGAGGGCCTCACCCTCTGAACTGTAGCGGCTGGGAAACCCTGCCTCTGTCAAAATCTGGGCCAGGTGCTGCGGGTCGGGCCGGATCCCAGGGGCAAACTCCACAAGGGCCGACTCGGTAACCAGGTTAACGCTGGCCTTGACCACCCCCGGCTGTCTCAGCAGGGCCTGCTCAACGGTGCGAACGCAGCCGGCACAACTCATGCCCCCCACCTGGAGAATCAGGGATCCCGCCTGAGAAGGCGCTGTGGGCCCATTCTGGTCAGCCGGATCCCTTGGCCTGTCTGCCTTATGGGCCTTATGGGTCAGAGTGCTCCGCACCGCTGACGCGAATGCATCTGGGATGGCCATCTTTGTTCTCCCGTGGTTAACAGCCCCCTCGCCCTACTGGCCAGTTATGTAGCGGTAGGACAGGGCTCTACATCCCATTTTTTGCCAAACTCAATCGTAGGACTGGGATCCCGGCGACAAAGTGCTCCCCACCGCTAACGCAAACGGCAAGGGAACGGAAAGCAACAACTAGGCAGCGCGGGCAGGCGGGGACATAAAGCTGGGGGGAATGGACTCGGGAACATACCTTTGCAAAATATCCTCGATGGTCTGCATCGCTTCCGCATCCAACGACCAGCCCCAAAGGCCGGATATTGCCTCCAGATGATAGGGCTTGCGTGCCCCCCACAGCGCCACACTCACCCCCGGTTGATCCAGCAGCCAGCGCACCGCCAACTGAGCCAAGGTCTTGCCATAGCGATCCTGAGCAAACTGGCTCAATGCCTCTGCCGCCTTTAGGTACTGGGAGTAGCGCGGTTCAACAAACTTGGGGTCGATCCCGGCTCGCATATCCCCTGAAGGGAAGGTGGTTTGTGGCGTCATCCGTCCGCTCAGCAGACCTCGGCAGAGGGGGCTGTACACCAAGGTGTGAATGCCGTGCTCTCGACAGTAGGGCAAGACCTCTGCTTCAATCTGCCGCTCGAACAGGTTGTAGGGGGGCTGGGCGGTGTGCAGAGGAGCCACCTGGCGAAACCGATCCATCTGTTCGGGGGAAAAGTTGCTGACCCCAATGGCGCGGATCTTGCCCTGCTGCAGCAACTGCCCCAGAAACGCCGCCGTTTCTTCGATCGGTTCCAAGGGATCCGGCCAATGAATTTGGTAGAGATCGATCACATCTGTTTGCAAGCGGCGCAGAGAATCCTCCAGTTCTTGGGCCAAGCGAGGCAGGCTGGAGTTGCGCACCACTTTGTTGTTTGTCCACTCCAGTCCCGCTTTGGTGGCGAGAACCACCCGATCGCGGCAACCTGAGTCTTTGATCGCTTGCCCCAGCACTTCCTCCGAAACACCCAGTCCGTAGATGGGAGCGGTGTCGAAGGTGGTTATGCCCAAATCAATGGCTTTGCGAATCGTGGTGTAAGATTCCTGGCGGTCGGAAGGGCCCCACCAGCCGCCGCCCATCGCCCAAGTGCCCAGGCCCACCCGGCTCAACCTTAGCCCTGCATCTGCGAGGGTGACGAACTCCATGGCTGCTCCTGCTGAACCCCGATCCTCCCACTGTGGCCAGGGATCCTCTCCAAAAATCTAGCAGACATTGCTGACAGCAGCCGAGGTTGCGTGAACGACCCAAGCCTGTGACCGGGGTTGGAAGGAGAGGAGAGGCTTTTGACTCTGCTGTTGTAAGGAACTGAATCGATAGGATCCCATTCAAGAGCTGCAGCGTCTCTCAACCCAGAACTTTTGCGAGGAATGGCTCCATGAAGCCCACTTTTCTTGTCTCTACTGTCAGCTCCGTCGGTATGGCTCTCCTGTGGGGATCCCTTCTGGCTGGAAGGGCTGCCCAAGCGCAGGTGATCACCCCTCTTTTCCCCTCTGGAACTCCCATCCCCGTCGAACCCTTGCCCCCCAGCCCGGACATTCCCACCCTGCCCATTGTGCCGGATCCCCGGCCTGTGCCGGCAACCCCTGCTCCCCAGCGACCGCTGCCCAGGGGGAGTTTTGAGGAGATCAGCCGCTACTTCCGGGATCTCAACCGCGCCAAAAACCTGGCCCGCCAAGCTGCCGAGATCGCCAATGGGGGCCTGCAGCGCTATCGCGCCGAAGCTTCCATGCACGGGGCAGCCATCGACTCGCCGTTTGAAGAGTTTGAAGATGCTTGGATCTTCACCTTCCGGGGGGGAGAGCCCGGCTTTGTCCAGCCCAGCATTGAAACCCAGGTGCGGGTGGACAGGCGCACCTTTCAAACCACCATCCTCTACAACGGCCCCATCCGCTCCCGCCGCTGACGGCAGCCTGGGATCCCTGCCATCCTTGGCATAATCAGAAAAGGGCGAGGGATCCGGGGTATGACCAAGTTTGTCTTCGTCACCGGTGGAGTGGTCTCCAGCATCGGCAAAGGCATTGTGGCGGCTAGCTTGGGTCGCCTGCTCAAATCCCGCAACTACACGGTGTCGATTTTGAAGCTGGATCCCTATATCAATGTGGATCCCGGCACCATGAGCCCCTACCAACATGGGGAAGTGTTTGTTACCGACGATGGCGCCGAGACCGACCTGGACTTGGGCCACTACGAGCGCTTCACCGACACCAACATGTCTAAGCTCAACAACGTCACCACCGGCTCCATCTACCAGGCCGTGATCCACAAAGAGCGGCGCGGCGATTACCAGGGCAGCACGGTGCAGGTGATCCCCCATGTTACCCAAGAGATCAAAGAGCGGATCCGGCGAGTGGCCCGCGAGACCAACCCCGATGTGGTGCTGGTGGAGGTGGGGGGCACGGTGGGGGATATCGAGTCTCTGCCCTTTTTGGAGGCCATTCGCCAATTTCGCAAGGACGTGGGCCGCGCCAATGTCGCCTATGTGCATGTCACCCTGGTGCCCCTGATCAAAGCGGCAGGGGAGATGAAAACCAAGCCCACCCAGCACTCGGTGAAGGAGCTGCGCTCTATTGGTATCCAGCCGGACGTGTTGGTGTGCCGCTGCGAACAGCCATTGCCCCGCGGGATCAAGGAGAAGATCTCCGAGTTTTGCGATGTGCCGGTGGAATGTGTGATTCAGGCTCAGGATGCCCCCAGTATCTACGATGTGCCTTTGGTGCTCGAGCAGGAGGGGTTGGCGCAGCGGGTTTTGGAGATCCTCAACCTGGATCCCCAGCAGCCCGACCTGCGGGAGTGGGAGCTCTTGGTGAAGCGGCTGCACCACCCCCAAGAGCGGGTGGAGATTGCCATTGTCGGCAAATACGTGCGCCTTACGGATGCCTATCTTTCGGTGGCCGAGGCCCTGCGCCATGCCGGGTTGGCCCTCAATGCCGGCGTCACGCTGCGCTGGATCTCTTCTGAGGAGATCGAAGAGCGGGGACCAGAGGCATTGCTTTCCGGCGTGGATGGAGTGGTGGTGCCAGGGGGGTTTGGCAATCGCGGCATCGAGGGCAAGGTGGTCACCATCCGCTACGTGCGCGAGCGGGGCATTCCCTTTCTGGGCCTGTGTCTGGGCATGCAATGCGCGGTGATCGACTGGGGATGTCACATTGCCCATCTGGAGCGGGCCAACAGCTACGAGTTTGACCCCGATACCCCCCACCCGGTGATCAGCCTCTTGCCGGAGCAGAAAGATGTGGAAGATCTGGGAGGAACCCTGCGGCTGGGCCTCTATCCCTGTCGCATCATGCCCAATACCCTAGCGGCCAAGCTCTACGGTGAGGCCATCATCTACGAGCGGCACCGCCATCGCTATGAGTTTAACAATGCCTACCGCAGCCTTTTTCTGGACTCTGGTTATATCATCAGCGGAGTCTCGCCGGATAACCGCTTGGTGGAGATTATCGAGCTGCCCAGCCACCCCTTTTTCATCGCCACCCAGTTCCATCCGGAGTTTCGCTCCCGCCCCAACCGCCCCCACCCCCTCTTTTTGGGGTTGATCGAAGCTGCCCTGCGCAGCCGCCCTCAGCCTCACCCCCTGCAGTTGCAGAAGATGGGCTAGTTGACAGATCCCTTGTCCAAAAGTGGGGGCACGCCTCTGGTCCTGGTTCTGCAGAGCTTTGCTGAACATAAACTGCTGCGGAATCCTGGGTTTCGCCTGTGGAGCAGCCGTGGCCTACTGCCTAAAACGAGGTCATCCAATCTGCCAAAATTTCCTGTCGGCGTGGATGGCGCAGTTTGCGCATGGCTCGTGCTTGAATTTGTCGGACGCGCTCTCGAGACAGGCCGAAGAGCTGACCAATTTCGGAGAGAGTGTGCAGGTGGCCATCTTTCAGCCCATAGCGGAGCTTGAGGATTTCTTGCTCTCGGGGGCTGAGCTGCTCCAGCATTTCTTCCAGTTGGGCAGACAGCAGGTGCAAGTCCATTTGCGATTCGGGAGTGGGGCCGTTGGCGGCCTCGATAAGCTGCATCAGCTCCGTATCTTCCTCTTTGCCGACCGGAGTATGCAGCGAAAGAGTTTGGCGACCGGCTTCCAAGAGGGTTAAGAGAGCGTCCAGCTTGTCGGGGGAAATCTCCAGAGCTTTGGCAATCTCTGCTTGGGTGGGGCGACGGTTTAGGGCTTCGGTCAGATCTCGCCGGATCCGCTTCACCTGGTTGAGCTTTTCTACCATGTGCACCGGGATCCGCACCAGGCGCCCCTGATTGGCAACGGCGCGGGTGATCCCTTGGCGAATCCACCAGTAGGCGTAGGTGGAAAACTTGTAGCCGCGTTCGCACTCAAATTTTTCTGCGGCCCGGATCAGGCCGATGGTGCCTTCTTGAATCAAATCCAGAAACGGCACACCGCGATTTAAGTACTTTTTGGCAATCGAGACCACCAAGCGCAGGTTGGCCCTAACCAATTCCCGTTTCGCCCGTTCCCTGGCAGCTCCCCCCTCTGCAATCAGCCGTCCCAATTTCACTTCCTGCTCGGCACTGAGGAGTGGGTAGCGAGCCATTTCCCGCAAAAATATGCCCACCGAGTCCTCCGACAGCGAGGCTTGGGTCGCTCGGTTGCCGGGTTTGCTGAGCCGTACCTCAACCCGTTTCGGTGGGGGGGGACAATTCTGAACAGCTACATTCGTCCCATTTGGTTGAGATTTCATACAAACTCAAGCTCAAGTTCACAAGCGGGTGTTAAGAACTTTACTCAGTACAGGATGGAGGCGGCTAACCTTTCAGCAAACCCAACTTCCTTCAGGGATCCCTGCAGACACAGGGCAGAGATCTCGCCGGATTTCAAGAGGCTACTCGATTTCTCTAGGTTCAGACTTCAGCTTTTGCTAAGGTGGGGCGCAGACTAAACACTTCCGTGATGGTAACGGTCAGCATCCGGTAGGATTGTTAAACTGACTACAGAGTTGACCTTGTTTTGCAGTGCACCATGCCACGCCAACGGAAGAAATCGGATTTGCCCAGCAAGATTTGTCTCACCTGTCAGCGACCCTTCACCTGGCGCAAAAAGTGGGCCGACTGTTGGTCGGAGGTGAAATACTGTTCTGAGCGGTGTCGCAATCATCGCCCCAAGGGATCCCTGCCTGCTTCCCGGCAAGACGGTTGGGACGGATAATGTTGTCTCAGGATCAGGACATAAGGGTTTGGATCTGTCGGGGTTGGCGATGCGGTTTCTCAAGTGGCTGTTGCACAATCCCCACGAGACAGAAGAGGAGGATCCCTTTTTGCGGGCCATCACCCGCCTGGAAAGCCTGATCTCGAAGCTACTGTCAATTTTGATGATCGGGCTAATCACAGTAGCAGTGGTGGACTTGGCCCGGTTCTTGGTGGCAGATTTGTTGACCGAGCCAACTGGGTTTTTCTCCACCACTTTAATCGAGATCTTCGGCCTCTTTTTAAATATTCTGATTGCGCTGGAAATTCTGGAGAACATTACCGCCTACTTGCAAAAGCAGGTGGTGCAGGTGGAGCTGGTGATCGTCACCTCTTTGATTGCGGTGGCCCGCAAGATCATCATTTTCGATTTCGAGAAGCTGGGGGGGTTGGAGCTCATTGGCTTGGGGGCAGCGACGTTGGCCCTCTCGGTAAGTTATTGGCTGGTGCGGCGGGCCAAGTCTCCATCCAAGTCCGGGGAAGATTAAGCTCGGACAGAATCCTGGTACGATGGGGATGGAGCTTTCCTGCAAGAAACGTGCGTGCGCGATCTAAGTTGGCCAGCCTGGTGAAGTTAGCTGTGCTGATGGTGGTGCTTTGGGTGGGGTTGAGTGCTCTCCCTGTTTTGGCCCGCCCGCATTCTTCTCGCGATTTGCTCCTGGCACAACACTTGGGCAAACCCGTGAAAACCTACAACAATCCCCCCCCGATGGTGATCGACCCGGCCAAGTCCTACACGGCCACGATGGAGACCACCGCCGGCACAATGGTTCTGGAGCTGTTCCCGCAAGAAGCTCCCCTCGCCGTCAACAATTTCGTCTTTTTGGCCAACGACCACTTCTACGATGGTGTCATCTTTCACCGCGTGATTCGGGGCTTCATGATCCAAGGTGGGGATC
>NZ_JANSIH010000277.1:0-638 GCF_047462075.1 Synechococcus sp. R55.2 | reverse complement strand
AACGGCAAACTCTCGCTCCTGCTCACCAAAGCGCTGGATGGTAGCTTGCAAAACGGCCTCCTCGTTAAGAGGGGTAACCCGAATCAGGTAGTCCCAGTCGCGCACAAAGGTGTACTCGTTGGGCCCAACCCGGACATTGGGATCTACCAGGTTGGCGGTGGGGCCAGGGCTACCAGCTCGGCTAAGGGCCACCATGTACCAGTAGTTAGGGCTAATGGGCAGGCCCATGGTCATGCGCACTTCCAACAAAAGCCGTGCCCAACTAGCCCCAGCCGTGAGGGCCACAAGGGCTGCTGCTCCAAGGCCGCTCCACAGCCACCGCTGAGGACGCAAAAACCAAGCTATGCCTCCACTCCTCATCAAACAGTTCCTCTGGCCTCAAGGCTGAGGGCTCCTACCCCTGATCCTAGCCTCTTAGGACTTCCTCCTGCTATGCGAGCCTGGATCCCTATTCGATAGAGCCTATCCCTAGGGGTTAGCCAACTCTTGTGGCACTCCTGTCTCTTGAGTCCTTCCTTGCGCCTGGTTTTGCCGGCGTGCCTGGACAACTGCCACCGTAAGCAAATGGGAGAGCAAGCCCACTGGCCCGGCAAACAAGCACAAAATCAGGGAATGGGTTGTCCATACTCGCTTATCCC
>NZ_JANSIH010000276.1:0-4468 GCF_047462075.1 Synechococcus sp. R55.2 | reverse complement strand
TGCGCACATAGGGGGCCAAGCGGATTCCCTCTGGACTTTGCGGGTTGGGCTGGCATTGGAAGAAGGGATCCCTGCCCACCGAGTTCTGACCCAGCTTAGGTTTGAAACCGCGGGGTGCCAAGGGTCGATCCCGAGAAGAGCGGTTTTCTCTGTTCATCAAATATTCTCATCAATTTCCCATCAGTCTATCAACCTGTCGCAGTACAGAGCCCCTGCCGTTCTACTGGGTGGAAAGTCACCGCCAATTGCGTCGGCTCAAGTACAGTCTACTAAGGGGTTATGGGATACACCTGTATGGTCATTTTCAACAGGAATGAAACATCTCCGTTCCATTGCTCTCTAACTCCCCTCTCCCTCTGGAGGGGCTGGGGGAAGCGGCGCGGAGCGTCTGGGCAGCGGCGGGAGTATCTCAATCGAGTCTGGAATGACTATGAACCTGCTTGTTCTAAACCTCACTGGGGTCAAGCCTCGGAAACACGATTTTTATACCCTTTTATATCCCTTAATTTGTAACGGGCTGTATCTCAAAAAATATCTTGATTCAACAACTTAGCCAGGCGTTCCAGCCCCTTTTTGACTTGGCGGGAAACGGTAACGGCACTGATCCCTAGCCGCTCTGCCGTTTCTTTTTGCGTGAGGTCATAGAAGAAGACAAATTCCAAAATCTTGCGGGTGCGGTCCTCCTGCTTGGCCAAGGCATGCTGTAGGCGAATGCGGTCTTCTTCGGCCAGTTGAAAACTGCGGTAGCGCTGATCCGGAACGACCTCCCCCAAAGCGACGCTGTCTTCCTCGGTTTGAATCGGGGCATCCAGGCTGAGCAAAAGGCTGTTTTGTTGAGCCAGTTCCAGCTCTCGCCATTCCTGCTCCGTCAGTTGTAGGGCTTCTCTCACCTCGGCCTCAGAGGGAGAACGGCCCAACTCTTGCCGCAGACGGGCAATCACCTTCTTGGCTTGTCGTTGCAGAGTTGTCCAGCGGCGTGGGATCCGCATGGTGGGGCTCTTGTCTCGCAGGTAATGTTGAATTTCTCCGCGAATGTAGGGCATGGCAAAGGAGCTGAAAGCCAGCCCACGGGTAATATCAAACCGTTCGATGGCCTGAATCAAACCCAAGCAGCCAACTTGGACCAGGTCATCGTACCCCTCATTGCACTGGTTGCGCCAGTGATGGGCTTCTTTGCGCACCAAGCCCATGTTTATTTCCACCAGTCGATTGCGCAGGGCCGGATCCCGATTCTGGTGGTACAGCCGCAACAGTTCGGCGGTTCGGGCTTTAACATCCTCATGAGATGCCATAGATCCACATGCGGCTGGGAATCCGGTCTTGGCCAAAGGCAATGGAGTGGAGGCCGCCGGTCGCCTCGGTGAGACGGAGTTCTTGGGAGAGATCAGGCGAGGGGCCGTTATCATAGAGAACCACTTTACCGATTTGCCGAAAATAACTGTAGAACCAGCACTTAAGGAACTGGAAAACCATTCAAAGGCTGAGGATCCCACGCATAATCAACACCTATCCAGTCCAAATAGACGCTTTTGCCCAGCCGAACCGACCTGGCATGCGCAAGCTATAGGGCTACAGAGATGGTGTCAGAAGCACGACTGGACACTGTTGAGATCCGCCAAAAGCTAGAACGTTCTTAGTTTGACCAGGTTTCTGGGCCCAAGCAACAGCATCTCCACGGAAAATCGGCGGGTTTCCTCGGCAAAAGAGCGCAATTTTCCCGTAAGACCCAACGAAATTGCCGGATTTCTGTTGTTGGCGTGCTCTCGTGGTTATTGGTGATTGGGTCAGGTTGGCGGTGAAACAGCCTGTGCATTCCAGCCTCTCCTCTCCTTCTGGGAGGTGAGAACGTCAAGAGGCTGTTCGTGACAGCGGCGGGGGGTTCTTGGGGGGATCCGTGCCGGCAAGGGCTGCCAAAAAGGATGCAAAACTCGGCTCCTCGCGAATGGGGTGGAAATAGGGTTCAGAGGAGAGCAAGGGGCGGTAGCGCTCCGGCTCCAGGCGTAGGGCTTGCTCCAGGGCTTGTAGGGCCTGAGGCACTTGGCCTTCCCAGGCGCAGCAGCAGGCTTTGGCGTAGTGAGCCTCGGCATTGTCGGGATCCATCTGCAGGGCCCGATCAAAACTCTGGATGGCCAGCTCGTAGAGGTTCAAGTCCATCAGAACCAGGCCGCGCTGCACCCAGATCTGAGGGCGTTTGGGATCTTGCGCCAGGGCACGGTCGTAGCTGTTGAGGGCCTCCATCGGGTTGCCGAGGCGGTGGTGGGCAAGGGCGTGGCCGGCCCAGAGAGAGACGGATTCGGATCCCAGTTGCAGGGCTCGTTCGTAGCTGGCCAGAGCATCGGCGTAGCGCTCTAGGTGAAACAGAGCCAGGCCCCGACTCTGCCAAACTTGGGCATTGACGGGGTTGATGGCGAGGGCTTTCTCGTAGCTGATTAGGGATCCCTGCCACCGTCCCAGAGAGGCTAAGGTTAGCCCGTGCAGGTACCACGTTTCCGGGCTATCGGGGCTGAGAGCAAGAGCGCGCTCGTAGGCGCGTAGGGCTTCTTCGTAGCGGCCCAATTGCCGCAGCGTGTTGGCCTGGTTAAAGCGGGCCTCAAAAAAATCCGGCTTCAGTTGCAGAGCCCGCTCATAGCTGGCCAGAGCTTCTTGATGGCGACCGAGATCGTCCAGCAGAGAACCACGGTTGTTCCAGGCTTCGGGGAAGTCCGGCTTCAGCTCCAGGGCGCGGTCGTAGCTGGCCAGGGCAGCTTGGGCTTGCCCCAGGTGGTCGAGGGTGGTGGCGCGGTTGTACCAGGCAATGGGATCCTGCGGCTGATCTCCCAGCGCCTGCTCGAACGGCTCCAGTTGAGCCGCTTGTTCCGCCGAAAGAGCCGATGGGTCAACCGCCGGGACGGGCGAAACGGTTGTCGATTCTGGGGAAGCAGCACGCTTCTGCCGCCGCAGCCACCAGGCCCAACCCCCGGCCAAAAGCAACAGGCCCACCCCCAGCACCAGCACGCCCAAGTCGGTCGGGGCAATCGCAAACGGCATGATCCACTGCCTCTCTTCGCGCCTTTACATCATCACCAAAAAGGGCAAGGGATCGCTCGGCCCTGCCGGCGAGATCAGCTCAATGCGCTTCTCACCGGGGTAGGTGCTGGGATCGATCTCGAAGGTAACCGTCAGGTGCTCGGCACTGGCCTGCACCGGCTCTCGGGATCGCCCCAAGGGATCCCCAAAGCTGACCCGGATCCCTTTGCCCGCCGGGCTGACTCGGATTTCCGTCACCTGATCCAGATGGGATCCCTCTAGGGTACAGACGATTACATCCCCGACAAAGGCCTCCAGAGGCCAGCCCCGCCGCACCACCGGTTTGGACATGGTTGTCGCTCCCACAGGCTTCTGCATCTCAGTTTAATTTTTCATTTTCCCCTCCCTGCTCCAGCCCAAAACGGCTTTGGTGGCAGAGAGGCTCTCCCCCCTTGGGCCGGATCTCCTGCCACCCCTGTAGAGAAGAGGGAGTTGGGGAAAGGGCAACGGCAGGCGCTCGCAGCAACACCTGGCGGTCTGGGCCCACGCTCACCAAGCGGGGCATCTCTCCAAGGCTATCGGCCACCGCAAACAGCACCCGCTCTCGCGCCTGGGGATCCCAGCCCAGCAGCTGCGCATACCCCAGCGCCGGCGGCGGATCCCAGATTTGCACCGGTGGGATCCCTGTCGAGCCGGTGGGCAAGGGCCAGACCACCGCCCGATCCCAGCTCAAATCGGTTTGGAACCAGCCTTCGTACTCCCGCGCCAGCAAAGTGTTCCCCTGCCAGGCCAAAGGCAGGATCATGGCAAAATCCAATGGCTCGGCAGGGCCGTACACAGACGCCGAGGCTTGATAAACGACTTGCAGGGCTTGAGTACGGGTGTTCTCGGCAAACAACACACTGGTCAACCGACCAGCCTCGGGTGTAGCCACCAAATCCAGCCGTGTGTACACCTGCCACTGGGGATCTGGCGCCGGCAGGGGATCGCTGCGCAACAGGCCAACCACCGTGCATTGCCGTTGCCGGGCTTGCTCCTGCAACCCATACACCCAATCCCAAGGGATAGAAACAGCAGAAGAAGAACTCCGTTGCACCGACAGAGCGGCATCCTGTTCGCGACAGCAGTGGGGAGAAGGGATCCTGCCGGAGGAAGACACTGCCGGATTCGCCAGCAACAGAGCCCAGCTCATCCCAACTGCCGCAAGCCCCCACTGCCCCTTTCGCCTGACCCAACCCGTCATCCTGCCCTCCGGTACGCGACCACGGCTGTAAGGCTTGAGACAAGGCTTTTGCAAACCCTCTAGCCTCCTTCTGCCAACCGCACCTGCACCGACTGGCCATGGGCAGGCAACCCCTCCGCCTGGGCGAGGGCCTGAATTGCGCTGGCCACCTCCCGCAAAGCCGCTGAGCCGTATTGAATCAGCCTGGACTGCGTTAGGCACTGGCTCGTATACACATCT
>NZ_JANSIH010000275.1:0-639 GCF_047462075.1 Synechococcus sp. R55.2 | reverse complement strand
TCTCAGCGAACAAGAAGGGGAACTCGATGAGGGCAGCCGCTGGGCCACCACTTGGTTTGCCCAATATCAATTTGAGCCAGGCCCCTACGGGGAAGCAGAAGTCCTCAGCAAGGCCAGAAACGTCAGCATTGAGTCCCTTGAGGAACTTGGGATCCTAGAAGCCAAGGCCGGCAAGGTGCGGTTGTTGAGAAGAGAGGAAATAGCCCAGAGAAAAGAAAAGGGAGCAGATTCCCTCTCCTTGCTCCTTGCTTCCTCCGCCTGGCTCATCACCCAGACCCTCATCCACACCCTCGATCGGAAAGGAGAAATGGAAGCCGCCGCTCTCCTGGCTGCCTTGGGAGATAGAGGTGCGGTTGCCCGCGATCTGGCCTATCGGCTCTATACCCTCTGCGAAAAGAAAGGCTGGACTCAAGAAGCCCTAGCCTATAACACTCTCGTCATTGCCTGGCCGGAAATTAACCGGCTAGCATCCGAAATAAAGAAAAAGCAGTATGATCCTTTCCAGCCCAGCTTGCTTTAGTTCCCTACCTCTGGGGGAAGCAAAGCGTGACATACTCCCATCGCTGACCCTACGGGTACAGTGCGGGCTTCTCGCTTCATCGGGGAGCCTACGCAAGAACCCTCCACGAGCAGACACGG
>NZ_JANSIH010000274.1:0-4514 GCF_047462075.1 Synechococcus sp. R55.2 | reverse complement strand
ACAGGACCTAACTATAGTTCCCCCTTCGGGGGGATCCCTAGAAATTGGAAACAAGTGACTTTCTCTAATTTCGGATTCCGGTGTGTGACCGGAAGTTCCCCCTTCGGGGGGATCCCTAGAAATTGGAAACCACAAAGTGCTCTTTATTGGAGTGCGGGTTAACCCAGGTTCCCCCTTCGGGGGGATCCCTAGAAATTGGAAACTACAAGTTCCAGATTCTGTGCCTGGGCAAACCTCGTGTTGCTGTTCCCCCTTCGGGGGGATCCCTAGAAATTGGAAACGTGGCAGCCTTTTGGTGGGGAAACTAGTCAGTGAGTTGGTGTTCCCCCTTCGGGGGGATCCCTAGAAATTGGAAACTGCTTCAAACGAAGATCCCTCTCGTTGTGGTAGCGGTATTCAGCTGTTCCCCCTTCGGGGGGATCCCTAGAAATTGGAAACTAGATAAGGAAGCAAGAAGGCCTAGTTCAGGTATTTTTGTTCCCCCTTCGGGGGGATCCCTAGAAATTGGAAACCTTAGATACACAGCAAGTTGTGTATCAGTTAGGGACTTGACAGTTCCCCCTTCGGGGGGATCCCTAGAAATTGGAAACAATACGCATTTTGACCTCCCTTCTCAGGGATAAAAGAACACCCAGTTCCCCCTTCGGGGGGATCCCTAGAAATTGGAAACCGCTCGATGCGCAACTTAACCGAGTTGCGGAGAAAGCGGGTGTTCCCCCTTCGGGGGGATCCCTAGAAATTGGAAACAGCCCGGCGGGCCTACGGGTACAAAAGGACAAGGCCTGTTCCCCCTTCGGGGGGATCCCTAGAAATTGGAAACCTGCCCCTCTTCGGGGTCAGTGGCGATGCCATCTACCTGTGTTCCCCCTTCGGGGGGATCCCTAGAAATTGGAAACTATGCGTACGTGGTAACTCAGTACGAACTGGCTAAGTATCGTTCCCCCTTCGGGGGGATCCCTAGAAATTGGAAACCTGGGTGCTTGAGGGGGAGGGGTTTAGAGTAGCGTGCTACCTGTTCCCCCTTCGGGGGGATCCCTAGAAATTGGAAACTGGAATGTAGAGTGTGCTACTGCTGTTATCAATATCCAGGGTCGTTCCCCCTTCGGGGGGATCCCTAGAAATTGGAAACGGTCAAACAGTACCCCAGTGTACTGCAGACCATAAGGCCGTTCCCCCTTCGGGGGGATCCCTAGAAATTGGAAACTTTCATCCGTCTCTCGAAGTGAGTTGGAGACCAAGCGAGCCCTGATGTTCCCCCTTCGGGGGGATCCCTAGAAATTGGAAACTCCAATTGGTTGTCAAACATTTCAGGAGGGGAAAATGTCTAGTTCCCCCTTCGGGGGGATCCCTAGAAATTGGAAACTCGATGAATTGGTCATCCCCACACACTGGGATTTGTGTGGTTCCCCCTTCGGGGGGATCCCTAGAAATTGGAAACATGAATTTACCGGCCTCGATCCAACTAACTCGCCCTAAGGTTCCCCCTTCGGGGGGATCCCTAGAAATTGGAAACGCAATTGCCAACCGCTTTGGGTTGTCCTGCCAGCCCAGTTCCCCCTTCGGGGGGATCCCTAGAAATTGGAAACCTCGTGTTGCGTACATTATTACGCCAGAAAAACTTAAGGTTCCCCCTTCGGGGGGATCCCTAGAAATTGGAAACCCGGCGTGTCATTTTGACCCAACGCTGCTGGACATGATTGTTCCCCCTTCGGGGGGATCCCTAGAAATTGGAAACATATACCAAGGACTTAGCAGTTTGATCTCCATATGTACTGTTCCCCCTTCGGGGGGATCCCTAGAAATTGGAAACGAGATTTGGCAGGCTTTCTTGTACTCCTCAAAATCGTTGGTTCCCCCTTCGGGGGGATCCCTAGAAATTGGAAACCCTCCCTGAAGCAGAGAACTGCGTCATGCAGAGACCCTACGGGTTCCCCCTTCGGGGGGATCCCTAGAAATTGGAAACACAATTTTAATAAATACGAGGAGTACCTTGAATATTGCACGTTCCCCCTTCGTGGGGATCCCTAGAAATTGGAAACCTAAAAATAAAAATTTAGATGATTTTGGAACACTACTAACCGTTCCCCCTTCGGGGGGATCCCTAGAAATTGGAAACATCGATATCGTAACAGTACTCAATTGCTTCGCTCGGTTTGTTCCCCCTTCGGGGGGATCCCTAGAAATTGGAAACGATTGAGCAGGACAACATCGAAGAATTCTTCGATGTCATTGTGTTCCCCCTTCGGGGGGATCCCTAGAAATTGGAAACCCCGAGTTGCGTTCCGCTTGAGACAAAGCTCAAGCGGTGCGTTCCCCCTTCGGGGGGATCCCTAGAAATTGGAAACACGACGTTTGGGTTGTTGGGGAAAGCGGATGGATTAAACTTGTTCCCCCTTCGGGGGGATCCCTAGAAATTGGAAACTTGCCGGAGCCACCGGCTCCGACCATAAAGACCACCTGTTCCCCCTTCGGGGGGATCCCTAGAAATTGGAAACGAACAACGGTGGAAGCGCTTTACAAAGCGCTGCCCCTACCTGTTCCCCCTTCGGGGGGATCCCTAGAAATTGGAAACAGTGAAGGAGTAGTCTATATTGCCTCTGAAAAGGGCTTATTTGAGGTTCCCCCTTCGGGGGGATCCCTAGAAATTGGAAACCAACCCGAACGGTTTCCCCAGGTGGATGGATACTCTATCCCGTTCCCCCTTCGGGGGGATCCCTAGAAATTGGAAACAGTGGGTGATCAATTTCATCCCACTCAAACGGTTTATTGGTTCCCCCTTCGGGGGGATCCCTAGAAATTGGAAACTGGACTGGTAAACCAGGATCCTCCACAGCCAGAGAGGTTCCCCCTTCGGGGGGATCCCTAGAAATTGGAAACCCCACCCCATCATGCAGATCCGCCGGTACAGATCTGGTTCCCCCTTCGGGGGGATCCCTAGAAATTGGAAACTTAAACTGGAGTCCTTGGGAAGACTTCTCAATGAAGTGTTCCCCCTTCGGGGGGATCCCTAGAAATTGGAAACAGGGTGGCTACGCCACCGCTCCGCGGCAAGCCCTTGGTTCCCCCTTCGGGGGGATCCCTAGAAATTGGAAACGGTTCAAGCAGGTAAAGTAATGCATAATAGACCTCCCTTGTTCCCCCTTCGGGGGGATCCCTAGAAATTGGAAACCTACGAAGACTATATTGAGTATTGTGTTCTCAGGGAGGGTTCCCCCTTCGGGGGGATCCCTAGAAATTGGAAACTCGAGTGCTCGCTGGTCTAGTGCGGGCCAGTCCTCTGTGTTCCCCCTTCGGGGGGATCCCTAGAAATTGGAAACGGCTGCCTCGATTATTGGTCTGATTTTATAGTTGGGTTCCCCCTTCGGGGGGATCCCTAGAAATTGGAAACACTCACTTTAGCGATTATCTGGATCAGATCACGCAAAAGTTCCCCCTTCGGGGGGATCCCTAGAAATTGGAAACGTCGAGGATAACGAACTCAACCGGGATATGCTCTCGTTCCCCCTTCGGGGGGATCCCTAGAAATTGGAAACGTGCTGTAAGCATACGGCCAGCTCCCACTAGGGAGCGTTCCCCCTTCGGGGGGATCCCTAGAAATTGGAAACGATCCCTTGCGGCCCGAACGATACCGACTGCTTTCCAGTTCCCCCTTCGGGGGGATCCCTAGAAATTGGAAACACTCCTAGATGCTGCTGGATTTCTCGGTCGACTGGCAGTTCCCCCTTCGGGGGGATCCCTAGAAATTGGAAACTTCAAAAATAAAGGAGAGTCTTATGCAGGCTCTCCTTTGTTCCCCCTTCGGGGGGATCCCTAGAAATTGGAAACTCCAAACTTAATCTCCCCGGCGATGGTATAGTTCTCGGTTCCCCCTTCGGGGGGATCCCTAGAAATTGGAAACAGAATCTTTCGACGTAGTCGGAGTAGTAGATCCAGGGACCGTTCCCCCTTCGGGGGGATCCCTAGAAATTGGAAACCCGGTTCAACCAAAACCAACTCTTCTGCCTAAACCTCAAGTTCCCCCTTCGGGGGGATCCCTAGAAATTGGAAACAAGAGTAAAAAGCTAGTTCCCTCACCAAAGGCTGCCACTGTTCCCCCTTCGGGGGGATCCCTAGAAATTGGAAACAAGATAACTAACCCCCTTCAACACCCAGGATTATTTCGTTCCCCCTTCGGGGGGATCCCTAGAAATTGGAAACCGGCAGCAGTGTGGGAACTTGCTTCGGCTCATCCTTGGCCACCGTTCCCCCTTCGGGGGGATCCCTAGAAATTGGAAACTCTCACTGCCTAATCGGAGGTTGAAAATGGCTATCATGTTCCCCCTTCGGGGGGATCCCTAGAAATTGGAAACACCAATAACCCAACGATATCCGCCGACTCGCTGTTTGCTCCCCGTTCCCCCTTCGGGGGGATCCCTAGAAATTGGAAACCTTTCTGTACACTTCGTACCTTTGTTCAGCAAAGGTACTGTTCACCCTTCGGGGGGATCCCTAGAAATTGGAAACGGCCAAACCCC
>NZ_JANSIH010000273.1:0-643 GCF_047462075.1 Synechococcus sp. R55.2 | reverse complement strand
ACGGGATCCCAGTCGTCCAGCCAGTAGCCGCCATCCAGCAAGGGGTAGCGATCCAACACAGCATCCAAAGCCAGATTTTCCGTCAGCTGCAGGGCTAGGTCGTAGCGGTGTTCGCGGGCGAAGCGAACCGCCAGAGCATAGCGGACGGCGGCGGCCAGAGGATGCTCGCCGTGGCGGTCGAGAAAAGCTTGCAACTCGCTGGGGGTTGCACCGCTGTCTAAGAGCAAAAGCAGGCGGCGGCGCAAGACGTAGCGCATGTCTCCATCGCCGAAGGGATCCGCCAGCCAATTGGCCAAAAGGACCAGTGCTTCTTCCCTTTTGCCCTGCCACTCCAAGGTGCGTGTCAGCCAGAAGAGGGCATCGTAGGCACCGGGATGATCCGGGTAGACGGTCAGCCAAGTCCGCCAAAGGGTCTCTTCCTCTGCCGGGGGGAAAGGCCGCGGGATCGGTTCGCCGGTCTCGGGGTTGTAGAGGGAATGGCCAAAATAGCTGCCCCCCCGAATGCGGGCGTATTCCCGGCAAGCTTGCGTAAAGCGGGAATTGGGAAAAGCTTCTGCCAACTGCAGCAAAACCAGGTGGTCGTCGATGCCGTGAAGAGAGGCAAAGTCCTCGTTGAGAGCCTTCTGCAGCAGCGGCTCCCCGC
>NZ_JANSIH010000272.1:0-644 GCF_047462075.1 Synechococcus sp. R55.2 | reverse complement strand
ATTAGCGAGCGTATCGAGGTGGAATCCGCTTGGGATCTGGAAACCCAGGCCAAAACCATTCTCAGCCGTTTGGGCATTGCAGACTTTCAGGCCCGCGTTGGCGATTTGTCGGGGGGATACCGTAAGCGGATTGCCATTGCGTCAGCCCTCTTGGCAGAGCCAGATGCTCTACTGATGGATGAGCCCACCAACCACTTGGATGCCGAATCGGTGGAATGGTTGCAAGATTATTTGAATCGTTTTGCTGGGGCAGTGCTGCTGATCACCCACGACCGCTATTTTTTGGATCGGGTTACCCAGCGCATTCTGGAAATTGATCGCGGCGATCTGTATGCCTACAGCGGCAACTACTCTTACTACCTGGAGAAAAAAGCGGCTGCTGAAGCGGTCGAAAAGGGATCCCAACGCAAGTATGCCAATCTCTTACGGCGGGAATTGGAATGGCTCAAACGAGGCGCCAAAGCCCGCAGCACCAAGCAAAAAGCCCGCAAACAGCGCATCGAAGACCTACAAAATCAAGAATTCAAGCAAGCTCTGGGACAAGTCGATATTGCGACCGCCGGGCGTCGCATCGGCAAAAAGGTGATCGAGCTAGAAGGGATCCACAAATCCTACGGCGACCAACTCCTCATTCAAGACTTTAC
>NZ_JANSIH010000271.1:0-646 GCF_047462075.1 Synechococcus sp. R55.2 | reverse complement strand
ATCCATTTTGTGGAGATAGGGGCTGAACTGCAAAAGAATGGTCTAGGCCATCGATCTGATTCTAGAAAAAAGACGTCATCCACGAGGACAATATTTCGGCTCCGTCACAACTTAGGATAAGATGTCACGCTTTCCCACAAAGCTCAGCAAGCAGTGCCCCTTCCGGCTTTGTGAGGATCTTAGGAGGGTAAACCGGCAACTCCTGACGTGTATCAACATTCATTAGGCGTTAAAAAACGATGATTCCTGTCAAAATCTCGACATCAGCACCAGAAGATCCGCAAGCCCCCTTATCCAAGCTTCCAGATAGGGAGCAGATGCTAGCGCAAGGTGTACTGTAACCCATAGGCTCCTTCCTCTCCCGGCTTATGGGTGTTGGCCCGCAGGGTGTAGGTGCCGGTGCGGGGCAGAAAGGCAATCATGAGAGCATCGGTTCCACCACCTTGGTCATCATCCCAAGCCATGACTTCTCCACTTGGATCCAGCAGTTGCAAGAAGGCATCCAAATCAGAGCTGGTCATGGAAGCGATCAGGATCTGGCCGGCGCGGGCGGCAATGGGGTATTCGTCCATCCAACTGCCATCCTCGGGGTGCTGAAGGGATCCCTCCTGCAGACGGCCCGATAGGCTTTCCTGCCAATCTACCT
>NZ_JANSIH010000270.1:0-647 GCF_047462075.1 Synechococcus sp. R55.2 | reverse complement strand
GGTTGGGGTGGTGTCCGGTGGCCACCAGGCCGGCAATATGGGCAATGTCGGCCAGAAGATAGGCCCCCACCTCGTCGGCAATGGCGCGGAAAGCGGCAAAGTCAATTGTCCGCGGATAGGCAGAGTAGCCGCAGATGATCAGCTTGGGCCGGTGCTGCAGGGCCAGATCCCGCACTTGGTCAAAATCAATCCGCTCCGTCTGCGGATGCACCCCGTAGTGCACCACGCGGAACCACTTGCCGGAGACGTTTACCGGGGAGCCTTGGGTAAGGTGGCCGCCGAGGGCCAGATCCATGCCCATAATTGTGTCTCCTGGCTGCAGCAGGGCCAGGAAAACAGCGAAATTGGCCTGCGCCCCCGAGTGGGGCTGCACATTGGCGTGGGCTGCCCCGAAGAGTTGCTTAGCCCGGTCAATGGCCAGCTGTTCAATCTCGTCAATAAACTCGCAGCCGCCGTAGTAGCGCTTGCCCGGCAGCCCTTCTGCATACTTGTTGGTGAGCACCGAGCCCTGGGCTGCCAAGACGGCAGGAGAAGTGAAGTTCTCGCTGGCGATCATCTCCAGGTGATCCCGCTGCCGGTTGAGCTCTTCCTGGATCAGGCGGTAAACCAAGGGATCCGTTTCCGCCAGGATGGCCAAGCTATCCCGT
>NZ_JANSIH010000269.1:0-647 GCF_047462075.1 Synechococcus sp. R55.2 | reverse complement strand
GCAGACGACCAGACTGGTCTCCACGCTCCACGAGCGAGGCGTGCAGACAGTTGTGATTGGCGACCTTCGGGATATCCGGATGTCTGCCAACTACAACAAAAAGGCGAATCAGAAGATCCACCAGATGTTGCATGGTCAAGTCCGGCATCTCATCACCTACAAAGCTGAGCGGTTGGGGATGAGAGTGGTACTGCAAGATGAGCGGTACAGCTCTCAGGAGTGTCCTGTTTGTGGACAGAGAAACAAGCCCAAAGGTCGTGTGTACAGGTGTGGGTGTGGGTTTGAGTTCCATCGGGACGGGGTGGGGGCAATTAACATCCGCAGGAAGTATCTGGGCTCCGGCCCAGTAGTTGGGGCCATGGCATCCCCCATAGGGTTGAGGTTTCAGCCTCATGCCCTGTGTAGCTCAGTCGGTAGGAGCAATTCTGCTGGCTGAGAAAGCATCCCCGTCCTTTAAGACGGGGAGTATGTCAATAGTAGGATGAGCACCTGAACTTAACCTTGCGTTTACAGACCGCTGGCCTTAGCGGTCTAGCTACCTCTTCAGCTTTGAACCTTCCTCATGCCGCCCATCACCAAGATCCTGATCGCCAACCGGGGTGAGATCGCCCTGCGCATCATCCGTACCTGTCAGGAAATGGGGATCC
>NZ_JANSIH010000268.1:0-648 GCF_047462075.1 Synechococcus sp. R55.2 | reverse complement strand
GTGCTGGGGCTACGAACGCGAAACGCACCCTAAAACCTGACGCACTTGGGCTAGCTCGTCAGCAGGAAGGCGGGCTTTCAACTCCTTCTCCCAGCGATCCAGCCAGTTGCACAGTACCTCCGGCAGACAAACCTTTTGGTTATGGAGCTCACACACTACCCAAAGGCTGCCGTGGACGACAACGCCGCTCTCCGCGCAAGCTCTGCGCAACCGGCCATCGTTGGAGAGGAGCGTAGAGCTGCTGGTACGGCAGTAGTGAAGACACAATGCGTCAGCTATCGACAACCCACTTTTCTTCAGAACCATTGCCTCTGGAAGCCACGTTTCCTGCACCTGGACAACCTGCACGCCCAAAGCAAGAACCTGGGACTTGCAAGGGTCATCGACTTCTGCCAGTACCACGTCAAGCACCTCCAGACTTGCCAACCTCGCTAAGGATTCCAGCCCCCCAACCTTGGCGAAGTCAATGAGGATGTTGGCTTCAGGCATAGCTGCCCCTCTCATTGTCTCCGCCGAGGCGCGTTTGGGTAACTCCAACAGGTTGTCCAGAGATCCATCCAATGGAATGAGAGTGGGATCACCACTTCAGCCTAGCCCCGGTGCACCTGGGCCCAGACACGGGTGGGCAGGCCCCAGATGTAGATAAAG
>NZ_JANSIH010000267.1:0-23348 GCF_047462075.1 Synechococcus sp. R55.2 | reverse complement strand
ATCGCTGCATAGTTGAACAGTGATGTTCAGCAGTGTTCAGCGTAAATGTATCAGCCTTCACCTTCTCCTTCTCCAGAAGGACGGTCTCCTGCAGAACCCAAGCCGGAGTCCAGCCCCGAGGCTCAGGAGAGTGAGGCTACAGAGTCTCCTAAGCCAGAATCCCCAGCCCCCCAGCCAGGGGATCCCGGCGGACCGACTCCTTCTCCTTCCCCCAGCCCCTAGGGAAAACTCGATCCAGACCCCGAACAGGCTCAATAGTGTTTTAAGAGCTTCCGATCCCTTAATACCTACTAAATCTAGTGGGCACAAGCGGGGCAGGATGTTAAGCTACTGCCAGTTGCGACCGGATGGGATCCATGAGCTCAACCTTGCAGCCGTTCCTGCATTTGTTGCAGAGGAGTTCCTTTTGGGGGGTGTTGATAGCCGGTGCCGTTACCCCGGTTGCTGCTCAGCAGTTCGAGTTCACCCCTCAGCCGGTGCCCCCCAGGGGGGATCCCGTCCCTACCTTGCCCTTGCTGAGCCCTCCGCCCTCCCCCGGCTCTGCCACGGCCCTGCCACCGGTACCTCAGGTGCCGCAAATGCCGCTGGATCCCACAGCTCCGGCCTTGGATCCGATCCCGGTGGTGCCCGTTCAAGCGGCCCCAGGTGGACACCCCCCCCAAGGCGAGGCCTATTCCTATCAACGTCGGCCCGACCTCAGTCCAGGTGGGGATCTCCCTGGAGCCACGCGGGGCGAGCTGCCTGCCGGCACCCGTATTCTCCTCACGGTCTACCGCCCCATCACTTTCCAGCCCTACCAGGCCATTAACGGCCACCTGGAAGTCTCCGAGCCGGTGGTGGATCGCTTTGGCCAGGTGGTGATCCCGGCAGGGAGTGTAGTGTGGGGCACTTTTGAGCCGGTTTACCGAGAACTGAAGTTGTCTGGCCGGGAGGCGGAGAGCGCCGATCCCCAAGAGCGGGTCGTCGGCAGCCGCTTTGTGGCCAACCGCCTCACCATTGGGTCTTCCACCTACTTGGTGAGAGGCCAATCTGCGCCGCTACCAGTCGGGTTGGATCGCAACGCCGATGTCGGCACAACTGTAGCCCGCGGGGCAGGCTATGGGGCAGCAGGTGGGTTGGCCTTGGGGATCCTCACGGGGGGATGGGGCTTTTTGCCGATCTTGGCCGGCAGCTTGGCCGGCGCTGCGGCAGGCAGTACCAATATTGACCGGGTGGTGACGCTGCAGCCCAATACGTTGGTGGAGCTGGAACTGACCGATAGCCTGATCATCCAATAACTGGTCAACGCTCTCTTGCGCTGGGGCAGCTCGGTAGAGTAGAAGAGAGCCCCCTCCATTGGTTCCATGGCCTTCTGGATCTACGTTGTGCCCCCGCTGGCCGGGCTGGTGATCGGCTATTTCACCAACGACATTGCCATCAAAATGCTGTTCCGGCCCTACCGCCCCTATCGGGTTTTCGGCTGGCGCATCCCCTTCACCCCCGGTTTGATCCCGCAGAACCAACCCCGTCTGGCCAAGCAGATCGCCAAGACCATCATGGGATCCCTGCTCACGCCGGAGGAACTGCACAATCTGGCCCGTAAGCTGCTGCAAACCGAGCGCATGCAAGCAGGGATCCGCTGGCTGCTGGGGGTAGCTCTGGATCGGCTGCAAAACCCTGAGCAGCAGCAGCAAACCGCCCAGGTGTTGGCGCGCATTTTGGCCGATCTGTTTAACGAGTCGTTGCCCCGCCTGGTGAAGGTGCTGGCCCGTCAAGAAACCTTTTTGGAAGGGCCGATTAACCAACTGTTCGACCAGGTGTTGCTGGAGCTGCGTCTCAGTGCCGAGCAGGCCAAGCAGCTCTCAGAGTGGATCTTGAAGCAGGCGCTGCCCCCAAAGGTGTTGCGGCAGAACTTGGTGGACTTTCTCACCGATCGCAACATCGAATCCCTGGATGAGGAGTTTCGTGAACGGGCCACCGGCTCCTACTGGGTGGTGGCCAACCTGTTCGGCCTGAAAAATGCCCTGCTGCGCCTGCGCACCTATTGTCTGGAAGAGCCGGAAGGGGCAGAGGCCATCTTGGAAGATCTGCTCAAAGACATCAACGCCCCCCGCCGCCTGACCGAGATCCTGCAGAACCTCTCTCTGCAAAACCTGCCGGTTTCCGCCGTGCGTCAGTTGCGCCGTGCCCTCCGCGACGGGATCCAAGATTACCTGCGCAGCCAAGGGCCAGAGGTTATCAAAGGGCTGGGGGAGACCATCGATTGGGAAAAAGTGGCCAGCCTGGTGTTGGGACGCCTGCGCAACTCCAAGGCGTTGATCACCTCCATCGACCAGATCAGCGCCGACCTGGCTCTGGTCTTGGAGCGCTACCTAGAACGAGATCTCGAATCCCTGATGATGCAGGTGATCCCGGTGTTGAACTTGGATCAGGTCATTGCCGATAAAGTCAACGCCACCTCCCCTGCCGACCTGGAGCAGGCCATCCAGCAGATCGTGCGCCAAGAACTCCAGGCCATCGTCAACTTAGGCGGCCTCCTCGGCTTTTTGGTGGGCTGTGTGCAGGTGCTGTTCTTGCTGGGCTGACGAGTTTGGGTTGGGCTTTGACTTTGGCTATGATATGAGAATGCGATTAACAATTCTCCACACTTCGGATCTCCATGCCAATCTACATCCCTGGAACTACTTCACCGGGATCCCTGCGGAGCACGGTTTAGCCAAGCTGGCCACCCTCATCAAGCGCGTGCGAGCAGCCAGTGAGGATCCCGTCCTGCTCATCGACAGCGGCGACACTATTCAGGGATCCCCCTTGGGCAGCTACTATGCGCAAGTGGAGCGCGTCTCCCCTCACCCCTTGGCTCATGCTCTCAACGCCTTGGGCTACGACGCCTTTACCCCCGGCAACCACGACTTTAACTTTGGGCTGCAAGTTCTCCAGGATTTTATCGGCGATCTCCGCTGTCCGGTGCTCTGCGCCAACATCCTCCGCCAGAATGGGGATCCCCTCTTCCAGCCCTACCTGATCCGGGAATTGGCCGGGGTTCGCGTTGGCTTGCTAGGGCTGACCACCCCCCGCATCGACACCTGGGAGCGACCCGACTACATTGCGGGGCTGCGCTTTGCCCCCTTGTTGGAGACCGCCCGCCACTACCTATCGCTGCTGCGACCTCAGGTGGATGTTTTGATCTTGATCCTGCACAGCGGCCCCAACCAATTGCCCCCCCTGCGCACCCCTGAGCATTGGCACAACCCGGATCGCTCCGGCTGGTGCAGCAACAAAAGCCTGGCAGGGGAAAACGAACTGTTGGCCCTGGCCGAACTGGACGGCATTGACGTCATCCTCTCCGGCCATACCCACCAGACCATCGCCGGTCTGGGGGGATCCCCAGCTCTAGTGGTGCAGCCCGGCTATTGGGGCAGCCACCTCTCCCAGGTATCCCTGGAGCTGGAGCGCCAGGGCAGCCGCTGGCAAATCATCAGCAAAAGCGCACAGCTCCTCTCCGCCGAAGGGATCCCTCCCGATCCCGAACTCTTGGCCTTGACAGAGCCCTATCATCAAGCCACCCTGCGCTACATCCGTCAGCCCATTGGCCAAGCCCGTTCTGCCTATAGCGGCGGTCTGGCAGCCCGTCTGGGGGCCAACCCTCTGGCAGAGCTGCTCCATCAGGCCCAATTGCAAGCAGTGCGGGAGGCAGGATTCCCCGCAGAGCTCTCCCTGGTCAACATCTGCAGCAGCGCCGGCCTGTCAGCAGGCCCCATCTCCCTGCAAGATGCCTACAGCCTCACCGTCTACGACAACACCCTCTGCGTTTTGGAGATCACCGGAGATATTCTGCGGCGCGCCCTGGAACAGACTGCCGGCTATTTTCGCCAGTTGGATCCCAATCACCTTCCCGCCGATCCTGCTGCCGTCGTGGCCCCCGAAGCCCGCGGCTACACCTTCGACCTCTACCACGGCATCGACTACTGCTTCGATCTCACCCGCCCCGTAGGAAAGCGCCTGGTGACCTTACAATTCCGCGGACAGCCGGTGGAACCAGCACAGACCTTTCGCCTGGCCATTAACCACTACCGAGCCGGCGGCGGCGGCGGTTACAGCATGTTCCAAGAAGCCCAAACCCTGTGGATCTCAGCCGATAGCATCCGCGACTTTCTGGTCTACTATATTCACACCCACTCCCCCATTCAACCCATCTACAGCCCCAACTGGCGCCTAATCCCCGACTTGGCCAAGATCTACTTCCCCGATTGCCTGGGCCGGCCACGGGAACATCTGCTGGTCGGCTAGGAAAGAAAAGATATTGACTTCAACTGGCTGAAAGAGAACCCGGTAGAATACGATCAGCACAGAGCCCGGTTTGGCTGAATGCACCGGCGGTTTTGAAACTGCCAAACTGGGGATATCCGAGTCACTGCTCATTGCTAACACTTGCCGACATCGCCCATGACTGCCGAAGAGAAGCAACCGATGGCCCCAGAAGATACCTATCCTGAACTACAGGAAGAAGAGATCGACGTAGAGGCAGAGCTGGAGAAGCTGATTTTGGAAGATAGCGAAGCAGAAGCCGGTACCTCCTCCGGAGAAACCGCAGCTGAGCCTTCTCCAGATCCCGGTGAAGCTCTCAAGCAGCTCCAGCACGAGTTGGAAGTTGTCCGCCAGCAACTCAAAGAGAAAGAAGACGCCTACCTGCGCCTCTACGCCGATTTTGAAAACTACCGGCGGCGTACCCAGCGGGAAAAAGAAGAGTTCAGCCAAAAAGAACGGCAGAAATTTGTGCTGGAGATCTTGCCTGTTGTGGACAGCTTTGAGCGGGCTCAGCAGCAGCTGAAGCTGGAAACCGACCGCGAGCGGGAGTTGCACAACAGCTACCAGAGCGTCTACCGCCTGCTGGTGGAATGCCTGAAGAAGATGGGCGTCTCCCGCATGAAATCGGTGGGCCAGCCCTTCGACCCCAACCTGCACGAAGCCATAGCCCGTCAGCCCAGCCCAGACTATCCCGAGGATGTGGTAGCCATCGAATATCAGCCAGGTTACAAGCTGGGGGACTTGGTGATCCGTCATGCCATGGTGGCCGTCTCGGCGGGCAGCCCCGGCTCTGAACCATCCCCCTCTGCCCAGGCCACCAGCGAACCCGGCCCGGAGAGCACTCCTGCCTCTCCCCAAAACCCCCAACCTTCCTAGCCGAACTTGCTCACTTGAACCTTGACAAACAGAGCCAGAGCAGTCTCAGAAACGCTACAGTAGAGCTACGGAGACGAAAGCACCGTCTGAAGGTTTCTGCGGGATTCTGGGCAGAATGCTTTTAAGATCCGTGGAATTGCGTTCTTGGGTTGAGACTTGGCGCACGGGAAGAGGGGGCTATGGGTAAAGTCATCGGGATTGACCTGGGAACCACCAACAGTTGCGTGGCGGTTTTGGAAGGTGGTCAGCCCGTTGTGATCACCAACGCCGAGGGAGGGCGCACCACCCCCAGCATTGTCGGCTTCGCCAAGAACAACACCCGCTTGGTGGGCCAACTGGCCAAGCGCCAGGCGGTTACCAATGCTGAAAACACCATCTTCAGCATCAAACGCTTCATTGGCCGCACCTTTGCCGAGACCGAAGATGAGCGGAGGCGGGTTCCCTACAAAGTCATCCCCGGTCGAGACAACATGGTGGAAGTGGCGGTGCAAGATCGCGCCTACACTCCGCAGGAGATCTCCGCCATGATCCTGCAAAAGCTGAAGGCCGATGCGGAGGCCTATCTGGGGGAGCCGGTGACCCAAGCCGTGATCACCGTTCCCGCCTATTTTACCGATGCCCAGCGGCAGGCCACCAAAGATGCGGGCACCATTGCCGGCCTGGAGGTGCTGCGCATCATCAACGAGCCGACAGCAGCCGCCCTGGCCTATGGCCTAGACAAACAAGATCAAGACCTACGCATTCTGGTTTTCGATTTGGGTGGCGGCACCTTCGATGTCTCGGTGCTGCAACTGGGCAGCGGCGTGTTTGAGGTGCAGGCGACTGCCGGCAACAACCACCTGGGGGGGGATGATTTCGACCAAAGAATTGTCGATTGGCTCATCCGTCAGTTTTTGGAGACGGAAGGGATCGACCTCTCGCGGGATCGCATGGCCCTGCAGCGGATGCGGGAGGCTGCTGAGAAGGCCAAAATTGAGCTGTCCAGCACCCAGGTTACACTCATTAACCTGCCTTTTATCACCGCCGACGATTCGGGGCCCAAGCACCTGGAAGTGGAGCTGACCCGCGGCAAGTTTGAGGAGTTGGTGCGGGATCTGGTGGAGGCCACCGTGGAGCCTACAGAACAGGCGCTGCGGGATGCTGGCCTCTCCCCTGCAGACATCGACCGCGTGCTGCTGGTGGGCGGCTCTACTCGTATTCCCGCTGTCCAGGAGAAAATTCGGCAAATCTTCAAAAAAAACCCAGATCGCTCCGTCAACCCGGACGAGGCGGTGGCCCTTGGCGCTGCCATCCAGGCAGGCGTGGTGGGTGGAGAAGTGAAAGATCTACTGCTGCTGGACGTGATCCCTCTCTCGATTGGGGTGGAAACGCTGGGGGGAGTCTTCACCCGCATCATCGAGCGCAACACCACCATTCCCACCAGTAAAACCCAGATTTTCTCCACTGCCACCGATGGCCAGAGTGTGGTGGAGATTCACGTCCTGCAGGGAGAGCGGGCCATGGCCAAAGACAACAAAACCTTGGGCCGCTTTCAGCTGACCGGGATCCCGCCGGCTCCCCGTGGGGTGCCCCAGATCGAGGTTTCTTTTGACATCGATGCCAACGGGATCTTGAAAGTCTCAGCCCGAGAAAAGGGGACGGGGATCGAGCAGAGCGTCAAGATCACCAATAACGGTGGCCTGAGCAGCAGCGAGATCGAGCGGATGCGCCGAGAAGCGGAGGCTTATGCCGAAGAAGATCAGCGCCGGCGGCAGTTGGTGGAAGCCCGCAACCAGTCGGACAGCCTGCTCTACAACTACGACAAAACCCTGCAGGAGCATGGCAATCGTCTCAGCGAAGCTCGAATCCAGCGGGGGGCTCAGGTGGCGGGCACATTGAGGGCATTGCTGGCAAATGATAACGTAGACTTAGCAACTTTACGGAACGCAATGGAAGAGCTGCGGGCTGTCCTTCTGGAGATGGGTAGCGAGATCTACGGAGCTCGCTAAGGCTTCTTGTTAGCTGCTCTCCCCCGGCTCCGGTGCCTTGCAAGCTTGCTGCGGTTGTGCTGCCTGACAAGTTGCATCTCAAGTGTGTCTGATGTTTTGATCTTTAACCTCTTCTGAAGCGCTTCTATGGCTCGCGACTACTATGAAATCTTGGGGGTTAGCCGCGATAGCTCCAAAGAGGAGATCAAGCGCGCCTATCGACGGTTGGCTCGTAAGTACCACCCGGATGTCAACAAGGAGCCAGGCGCCGAGGAGCGCTTCAAGGAGATCAACCGTGCCTATGAGGTGCTCTCTGATAATGAGCTGAAAGCCCGCTACGATCGCTTTGGAGAAGCGGGTTTGAGTGGAGCTGCTGCGGCAGCAAGTGGATTCCAGGATTTTGCGGGGATGGGTGGCTTTGCCGACATTTTCGAGAGCTTTTTCACCAACTTTGCAGGGGCAGGAGCCAGCTATGCCCGCAGTCGCCAGGGGCCGGTACGGGGCGATGATCTGCGCTTTGACCTAAAACTGGAGTTTCTGGAAGCCATCTTCGGCGGCGAAAAGCAAATTCGCATCAGCCACTTGGAAGTCTGCAACGTCTGTGGGGGCAGCGGGGCCAAGCCCGGTACGGAGGTGAAAACTTGCCCCACCTGCGGAGGTGGCGGTCAGGTGCGACGGGCAACCCGCACGCCGTTTGGCAACTTTACCCAGGTCTCGGTTTGTCCCACCTGTGGTGGCAGCGGTCAGGTGTTGGAGGAGCCCTGCTACAACTGCAACGGCGAGGGCTTGGCCCAAACCACGAAGAAACTGCGCATCAACATCCCAGCCGGCGTGGATAGTGGCACCCGTTTGCGGGTTTCTGGGGAAGGCGATGCCGGTCGACGCGGTGGCCCGCCCGGGGATCTCTACGTCTACCTATTTGTGGAACCGGATCCCGACTTCCAGCGAGATGGCCTGACCATTCTCTCGGAGGTGCGGGTGAGCTATTTGCAGGCCATCTTGGGGGCCAAGGTCTCTGTGCCCACCGTGGACTCGAAAGCCGGCCTGGAGGAGGAGGTGGAGCTGACCATCCCAGCCGGATCCCAGCCGGGTACAGTGCTGACCCTGGAGGGCAAGGGGGTACCTCGCATTGGCAACCCGATGTCTCGGGGCGACCACCAAATCACCTTGGTGGTGGAGATCCCCACCCGCATCAGCTCAGAAGAGCGGGAATTGCTCATGCGCCTGGCTGAGCTGCACGGAGAACGCATCAACAAGCGGGATGGTTTCTTGGGCGGGTTGTTGCGGGGGCTGGCCCAGATGCCTGGCAACCGGGAGCGTGAGGAAGAATGACTGCAGAGGCTGTTTCGTCGGAAGAGGTCAAGTTTATCCTTGACCAGCGGGGGATCCCTTGCCCACTTAACTACGTGCGGGCGAAGCTGCGCCTGGAGCGCATGGCTCCTGGAGAACTGCTGGAGCTATGGCTGGATGCGGGAGAACCTCTGGAGCAGGTGCCCAACAGTCTAGCCATGGCCGGGCATCGGATTGAGGGACAGGCAGCTTCCCCCGAAGGCCATTACATTCTCTGGGTGCGTCGCGGCACACCTGCGTCGCCATGAACCCGGTGAAACCAGAAGGAAAGGGGGATCCGGGATCCAGTTGTACCGGCTGGGTGCGCGCAGCGCAGGCCAACTTTTATCGCGTGCGTATCGATCCAAGTTTGGCTGCCCTCTTTCCCGAGATCCCGGCTCGGTTTCCGGTTGAAAAGCCCACGCCGGCAGAGATTCTCTGTACCAGTCGGGCCAAGCTGAAAAAAATGGGTCAGCAGGTGATGGTGGGGGACTGGGTGGAGGTGCGCTTGCCGCCTGCTGCCGCCGACCTCTGGCCGGAGCGGGGGGTGATCGAGGCGATCCTGCCGCGGCGCACTCAACTGCCTCGACCTGCTATTGCCAACGCGACCCAAGTTCTGGTGGTGGTGGCCCTGGCCGAGCCCGACCCTGAGCCCAACGCCCTCAGCCGTCTGCTGGTGCAAGCCGAGGCCAGCCAACTGCGGGTTCAGGTGGTGTTGAACAAATGCGACTGCGTGGATCCAGAAGTGGCGACAACTTGGGTGGAGCGTCTGCAGAGGTGGGGATATGAGCCTCTGTTGGTCAGTGCCCACACCCAAGCTGGGATCCCCCAGTTGCAACAGTGCTGTCGAGATCAGATCTCGGTGGTGACAGGCCCTTCCGGGGTGGGCAAATCCAGCTTGCTCAATCGGCTGCTGCCGGACGTTCGGCTGGCCACTCAGGCCGTCTCCAGACGTTTGGGCCATGGTCGGCACACCACCCGCCATGTGGAGCTGTTTCCTTTGCCGGAAGGCGGTTGGATCGCCGATTCGCCGGGATTCAATGCTGGCGAAGGGATCCCGCCGGTGCATCCTTTGCAGTTGATACGGTGCTTCCCCGAAGTAAGGGATCGCTTGGGCGCCTGTCAGTTTCGCGATTGCCTGCACCATCGAGAGCCGGGCTGTGGGCTCCGAGATCTGGATTGGGAACGACGGACTTTTTACTTGCAGCTTTTGCAAGAAGTCCAGCAGGTGCAAAAGGCATCGGTGGGCCTTATCCAGCCTGGCCAAGATCCCAGTCTCGCCAGAATTGCGCGAAAGACCCCAATCTGAGGACTATAGTCATTCCAAACTAGATTGAGACACTCCTCAAGCATTCCGTGCAGCTTCTGCGACCACTCCCAGCCCCTCTTCCTTTGGGAGAGGGGAGTTAGGAACCAATACACAATACAACAGAAATGTTTCATTCCTGTCTAAAATGACTATAAAACGACCGTAGAATGTCAGGTCGACCAGATCTTGCGGATGGGCAAGGTGAAGCCCGGCAGCACGTCCTCTCCCGATAAGGTTTCCGGATCTTCGACCAATTCCGGCGCTTGCCCTTGTCGGTAGATCATCACCCGCTTGGCCTTGGGATCCAGCAGCCACCCCAGCCGGCAGCCGTTGTCCATGTATTCTTGCATCTTGGCCTGAGTTTGAATCCAAGAGTCGGTGGGCGAGAGGATCTCCACCACAAAATCGGGGCACAGGGGCAAAAATCCTTGACGGACTGAGGGATCCAAAGCTTCCCACTTTTCAATCGGGATCCAGGCCAAATCAGGGGAGCGGTCGCTGCCTGAAGGCAAGGAAAATCCGGTGGAAGAATCAAAGCTTTTCCCTCGGCCCGATTGCCGATTCCAAACATAAACTTCCCCGGCAATTTCAAAGTTAAGATTGCCCGTTTCCCCACCGGTTGGAGACATGATGACCAATTCTCCTTGGGCAGTACGCTCCAGCTTCAGCTCAGGATTGGCGGCACAAAGCCGGATAAAATCTGCTCGGCTGAGGGTTATCAGGGGAGATAGATTCAGAGTCAGAGCAGCCATGGCAAATAGAACATCCGTATACAAAACTGACTTGTCAGAATGATCCCACTGCTGAAGTGCAACCAGGAAGAAGTTCGGATGCTTGCGCTGAGTCTAAAAGCATTAGTCTAGCAGGGAAGAGCAGCTAATCGCAACCGCAGGAACTTTTTCCAGAGAGAATGCCATCCAAAACAACCTCTTCTCGCCAAATCGTGAGTTTTTAGCAAAGACTTGAACCCTTTTCTGAGCGCCATTTCCGACGGAGCTACCCGTCAGGCCAGCATTGGGATCAACAGCATCACCAAGTGCTATGGTCTAGTTTTGATTCAACGTTTTCCAGGTCTTGAGGGTGGGTGAGAGGGGAATGGAGAGAGTCTCGCTCTGGGCGATCTCCTGCTCAAAGTTTTCCCTGGCTTGGGGATGGATCCCTGCTGTGATCGCTTGCCGCAATACTTGACGACGCACCTCTTCAGTATGCTTGTCTAATGCTGCCACCAAAGCATAGAATCGATCGATTGCAAGCTCGTTGAAATAGCCAAGTGCCACTTCGGCAAAGGATCCCTTTGCACCTCGATAGAGATATCGCACCAAAGTATCGGTGGCTTCTACACCCGGTTCCCCTTTTAGGGAATGCAGGATCTCTAGATTCTTCTGCACCTCTGCCGGCGAATTGCCACAAGACACCCGCGTCAGATTCATCGACACCCAGCCCACCAAGGGTCGGCGAATTTTGAGCCAGCCGTTGAGCACTTCCATGACCCGCACTTCAGCACCATTGGGCAATTGACCGATGACATTTCCCGTAACTACAGCAGGTGTCAATCGCACGTTGGTTGGCGGATTGGGATCATCTATCTGTGTAATGCAAGGTATGGGAATATCGGTGTACACCGTGTCATCCATCTCAACCTCGTTCCCGGCGGCGCGGAGTGTGTTGATTAGCCGACTGATGACATCTTCGGGCACATCCAGTACCGACAAAAGCCAACTTTCGCTAATGCTTGGCCCCGGCCCCCAGCCAGCACGCTCCACCACAATCCACTGACCACTTTGTTTTTTGAGCAGGTAATAGCCTTCGATAACCGGAAGATCGCCAACTCCACCAGAGACGTTGGCCAGAGCATAGTTTTCGACGATGGCAATTGCCCCAATTTCCAGAGGTATGACTGGGGCACCAAGCGTTCGGTCTGCCACTTGCCGAAGATCCTCATTGAGCAGTGGGTCAGCAAGTACAGCTCGCTCTATAGCCGCACGGTCATCAGCGCTGCTCAAGTTTGTGGTGGCTAACGATGGCGAGGCTTGTGCAACCCAAGTTTTCGTTGTGGCAGCAGGCAAAACCGATAAAACTGGCAGCAAAGGTACAAAAGCTTCTACCTCAGTTCTTCTATTGTTCGGCGATTGTGCTGGCTGAGAAAAGGCATTGCTCCCCAAAAGCAGAAGTGCCATTGCTATTGACAATGCTGCCGGAATTCTCCTTGGGATCAATACCGGCTGCCGACTTAGATCTAGACGAACTCGTATGTTCATAAAAATTGCCTAGAGATGGTTTGTTTTTCCGATTTTTCAAGTCCAAACTTCAGCGCAAAGTTTTGCAGGGTTGCTTGCCCACAGATAAATCGGAAGAACGGCTACGTCAACAGCGGATGCTTAAACCCAGTCCTCACCTACAGTTTTGGGTGACTCCCAGAGTGTAGCAGCGGGGCAGAGGCATTGGCTGTTGTAGCGCTATCAATCATGCCTGATTATGCCTGCCGGCTATGGCCCAGCTTCTTTTGATGGCCATCCGGATGGGATCCCGCCGTTGCGGTTGCCCCCTGTTGGATACTTCAGCCGGCGTGAGGGGTGGGGTTGGTCAGGCCGATCACCTGAGTGTATGCACCGCGAGCTTGGGTTACACCAATGGTGCGCTCAGCTTTTTCGATCATGGGGCGGCGCAAGCTGACCACCAGAAACTGCGCCTGACGAGATTGCTGCCAGATCATATTGGCCAATTTTTCTACGTTGGCCCCATCCAAAAACATATCCACCTCATCAAAGGCGTAAAAGCTGGAAGGGCGGAACCGCTGTAGAGCAAAAATAAAGCTGAGGGCTGTCAACGATTTTTCTCCTCCCGACATGGCGCTGAGACGGCGCACCGGCTTGCCTTTGGGGTGGGCCACCAAGGTTAGACCGCCTGCGAAGGGATCCTCTGGGTTTTCCAATTCCAAATGGCCATCCCCATCGGAAAGTTGGGCAAAGATGGTCTGAAAATGGCTGTTGACGGCATGAAAGGCATCCAAGAAGGCTTGCCGACGCAGGGTGGAAAAGTTCTCGATGCGCAGCAACAACTCGGTGCGCTCTTGGTGCAGGGTTTCCAGTTTGGCGCTGAGATCCCGCAGGCGAGCTTGGGTCTGTTCGTATTCGGCGATGGCCAGCATGTTCACCGGCTCTAGGGAACGCAGTTGATCTTCGGTTTTGCGTTTTTGCCGTTGCAGCTCGTCTAGGGTCAGGGTGGCGGGCAAGTTGGGCAGCGGATCCGGCAGCTCTTGGGCCACCGCTTGCAGTTGGGTTTGCAGTTGGGCCAGCAGGGCCTCTTTTTCCTGTTGTTGGGTGAGGGCGTTGTAGCGTTCCCACTCCAGGCGTTGGATCTGCTGTTGTTGAGCCCGCAGTTGAAATTCCTGCCGATCTCGCTCTTGGCGCAGGTGGGCGAGGCGGGCCTCGATCTGGCTCATCTGTTGCCGTTGCTCGGCAAGGTGTTGCTGGATTTGGCCAAGGGTGGCTTGGGCTTGGACGATTTGCTCCTGCAGATAGGCTTGGCGCTGTTTGCTCTCCTGCAGGCGCTCCTGGTGGTGCTGGATTTGGGCCTGTTTCAGGTGTTGTTGGCCGGAGTTCTCCTGCTGTTGCCGCTCCAGTTGGGTCAGTTGCTGCTGCAGCTCTGCCAAGCGACTTTCTTGCTGCTGCACCGCCTGCTGCAGTTGCTGCCAATGCTGGTTCACCGGGGATCCCTCCAGTTGGCTGAGCTTGAGGGCGAGATCGGCTAGGCGCTGTTGCAAGGGATCCCAGCGCAGTTGAATCTGCTGGAGCCGCTGCTGGATCTGGTGGCTTTCGCTTTGCCTTTGCGCCAGGGATCCCTGCAGGTGTTGCAGGCGGGCCTGTTGCTTTTGGCAGTCGGCTTGGTGCCGCTCCAGATATTGCTGGGCTTGCAGGGCGTCTTGGCGAGCCAGGAGCAGGGCTTGGGCCAGTTGTTTTTCGCGGGCTTGGGCTGCTTGTAGGCGCAGGGTGAGGGCGGCCAGCAGTTCCTCCAGCTCGGCCAAGCGGGAGCGCAAGGCGGCCTCCTCGGAAGGTTCGCCGGCAGAAAAGTGGATCCCAGCTCGCTGGGGGGCGCTGCCGCCGGTCATGGCGCCCGAAGTTTCCAACAGCTCCCCTTCCAGAGTAACCATGCGGTGCTTGCCGATGTGGGGCTGGGCCAGCTCTAGGCTTTGGAAAACCAGGGTGGAGCCGAACACAAAGCCGAAAACATCCCGGTAGCGCTCTTCAAAACGCACCAAACGAATGGCGTAGTCGATCAGGCCGTCCAATTTCAGGGGGCTGGGGGGGCGGGTGGGCTGGAGCTTATTCAAGGGCAAAAAGGTGGCGCGTCCGGCTTTTTCCCGCTTCAAAAAGTTGACGGCGCTCACGGCCACGGTGTCATCCTCCACCACCACAAAGTGCAGCCGGTTCCCTGCCGCGATCTCCAGGGCCAGTTGATACTGGGGATCCACCTGCCCCAACTGGGCCACCAACCCCAAAACCCCCGGCAGACGGGCACTCAGGATGGCTTGGGTCGCCCGGGATCCCTGGGATTCTTGCAACACTTGGCGGCGGGTTTCCCATTTGTCCAGTTGCCGCTGCTTGGCGTGCAGCTCGGCGGCCAGGCGTTCGTGGGTGGCGCGATCCAACTCCAGGCCGGCCTGCAGTTGGGCCAGCTCTTGGGCCAAAGTTTGAACCTGAGCTTCCGACTGTCGGCAAGTGTGTTCCAGCTCGGCGGTGAGGGCCAGGTGGGATCCCAGCCACGCCTCGATCTGGGCAATCTCCGCTTGGATCTCTTGGCTTTGTCGTTCCAGTTGCCGTTGTCGCTCTTGCAGGCGAATTTGCTCCTGTTGGAGAGGCTCCTGTTCGGCGCGAAGTTCCTCAATGTGGCGGGTGAGGTAGCGCTGCTGTTTCACCCAGGCATCGGCGGATTGGGCTAGGGCGCGCAGTTGTTCGCGGCTCTGTTCCAGGCTGGTTTGGGCTTTCCGAACCTGGGCCTGCAGGGATCCCTGGGCTTGGGCCAGTTGCTCCTGTTGGCTGTGCAGGTGTTCCAGCTCCGCCTGCAGATGCTGCTGTTGGGTTTGCCGCTCCTGATGTAGGCGCTGCGCTTGCTCGATCTCCTGCTGCCAGGCTGCGATCTGTTGGCTGACCTGTTGCCGCTGTGCTTCGGCGGCGGCGATTTGGGCTTGCAGGTGCAGGTATTCCTCCTCTCCAAGAGCATGGATGCGGCTTTGCAACTCGGTCAGGGCGGCTTCGGCTTGCTGCAAATGCTCGCTCAAGGTCTGCACCTGAGCGGTGGCCTGCTCCTGAGCCTCCAGAAGCTGCTGAATGGCCGCCTGGGTTTCTTCCACTTGGGCCTGCAAATGCCGCCAAAGCAACACCTGTTGCTGCTGCTCCAGCGTTTGCAACTGCAGCCGCAGTTGCTGATAGTGTTGGGCCTTTTCGCTCTCTCTGAGCAGCCGCTCTCCTTGAGCTTGCCATTCTTGTTCGATGAGCCGAAAGCGCTCAATTTGTTCCCGTACCGCCTCCAGCTTGCTGTTGGCCTGGGCGATCTTGCGGTCGAAGGTGGCCACCCCCGCCAATTCGTCGATGATCTGCCGCCGTTCCTTGGGGTGCATGGAAATGATGCTGGTGACATCCCCCTGTAAAACGACGTTGTAGCCGTTGGGGTAGATGTGCATCGCCTCCAGTTGTTCGTGCAGCTCGCTCAGGGTACAGGGCACATCGTTGATGTAGAAAGTGCTGGTGTAGGGGAGAGAATCCGTCCCGCTATCGCGAGTGGGATCCTCAGCCTTTCCGGGCTTGACCCGCAGCCGGCGACTGACTTTCCATTCCCTGGGCTGACCATCTTCTCCCGGCCCCAGCTCAAAGGTGACAGAAACATGGGTTTCCACCTGCCGATTGCCGTTGAGGCTGCCGGAATGCACCAGATCCAAAAGCCTCTCTGCCCGCATCCCCCGCGAGGACGATAAACCCAGCGCGAACAGGATCCCATCCAGGATGTTAGACTTACCGGAGCCATTGGGGCCAGAAATAACCGTGAACCCCGGCAACAGGGGTATCGAGGTTGTGCTACCAAAGGACTTAAATCGGGTCAGCTCAATCCGCTTGACGTACATCACACCCCACATCTAGCGTGACCACCGGCAGATGATGGCAACAGGCTAGCATGGGTAGCAAAAACCTGTGCAGCTCAAGTTTCTTAGGACGGCTTGGCATCTGAGTCTGCACCTGTTGAGTCTACATCTGTGCCGACGAGCAGGTCGGCCTTTTGTAAAAGACGATGCACCTCCGCCCTCAGCTCCGGCCAGCGGTAGGTCAGTAAGTTTGCCTTGGAGATAAACAGCAGCCGGTATCCGGGTTTCAGGTTTGGGCACAGAGGGCGCAAGATTTCTCGCAACTGGCGTCGCAGCCGATTCCGTTTTACGGCAGATTTGCTCACCTTTCTGCCGATCACCAGCCCCACTTGGCTAGGGATCCCTTCGCACCCTGCGGGCATCGGCTGAAACAGCAGGGTCAAGCCTGCACCGGAACGACGTTGGCCCCCCTGGTAGAGCGCCTGAAAAGCTCGTCGATCCCGCAATCGATGAGGAGCCGGCAACATTGGGCACCGAGGAGAGTCTGCCCCAGAAGTCAGCGAGTTTTGGGCTGCAACGCTCCAAAAAACCAAGACAAATCAAATCTCTGACCAAAGGGCTTAGGAAACCGCCAGGCGATAACGCCCCTTGGCCCGCCGTCGCCGCAAGACCTGACGCCCAGTTGCCGTTCGCATTCTGGCCCGAAACCCAGAAACCCGAATGCGTCTGCGATTGGTGCCACGAAGGGTACGCTGAGTCATGGTGAGAAGCCAACTTATGAATCCAAGATCATTTGCCAGAGCTGACCAGACCGAAATTAGCCCGCTTGAAACTGATCGCAGACGATTAATCTTAGCAGACTCAATGGAAAATTGCTAGATTGGCCACCCCGCGCCGAGCAGTTAAATTGGGAATCCCGAAGCTCCTGTCGAGGAAGCCGCCGCTGTTTCCTCTGGGCTTCTGCTGTGTCGCTCTGAGTGTGTGGTGTGGATATTTCCCTGGATCAGCTCTGGGATGAAGCCCTGTGTCATCTGCAGGTGCAGCTCAGCCGCCCAACCTTTGAGGCTTGGATCAAAACGGCGCGGGCTGAATCGTTGGTGGACAACCGCCTCACCATCTGTACCCCCAGCGAATGGGCACGGGGCTGGCTGCAAAAGCACTACGCTTCCACCATCACCGAGGTGGTGCAGCGGGTAGCCGGGATCCCTTTGCAGGTGGAGTTTTCCGTTTCCCCCCATGCTCCGGTCGAGGAAGAACCCCCTTCAAGGGCGATTTCCCCAACATCGCGCAGAGCCGGCAGCTTACCTGCCTCCACCACCCTAGGACTGGAAGTCGGCGGCAGCCTGCCGATGCGGGCGCCGGATCTCAACCCCAAGTATTCCTTCTCACGGTTTGTGGTCGGCCCCAACAACCGCATGGCCCACGCAGCGGCCTTGGCCGTAGCAGACAAGCCCGGACGCGCCTACAACCCCCTGTTTCTCTGCGGCGGGGTAGGGCTGGGCAAAACCCACCTGATGCAGGCCATTGGCCACTACCAGCTAGAGGCAAATCCACAGGCCAAAGTCTTTTACGTGTCCACCGAACGGTTTACCAACGATTTAATCGATGCCATCCGGCGAGACAGCATGCAGTCTTTCCGGGAGCACTATCGAGATGTAGATATTTTATTGGTGGATGACGTTCAATTTATCGAAGGCAAAGAGTACACCCAAGAGGAGTTTTTTCACACCTTTAATACGCTGCACGAGTCCGGCAAACAGATCGTACTGGCCGCCGACCGTTCCCCCCATTTGATCCCTCGTCTGCAGGAACGTCTCTGTTCTCGGTTTTCGATGGGCCTGATTGCCGAAATTCAATCGCCGGATATCGAAACCCGCATGGCCATTCTGAAGAAGAAAGCCGAGTACGAGGGAATGAACTTGCCCGCAGAGGTGATCGAGTACATTGCCACCACCTACACCAGCAACATCCGCGAGCTGGAAGGCGCCCTGATCCGCGCCGTCGCCTATGTTTCCATTTCCGGCTTGCCGATGAGTGTAGAGACGATTCAGCCCATCCTCAATCCCCCCAGCGAGCCGAAAGAGATCACCGCCGACATGATTACCGATGTGGTCTGTGAAGAATTCGGCATCGACCGAGAAAGTTTACTGGGATCCTCCCGCAAGCGTGACATCAGCCAAGCACGGCAAATTGCCATGTTTTTGATGCGCCACTACACCAACCTCAGCTTGCCCAAAATTGGCGATTACTTTGGGGGAAAAGATCACACCACCGTTCTCTATAGCTGTGAGAAAGTCAGTCAGCTACAGCGGGAAAGTCTGCAGTTTGAACGGCAACTGCAAAAATTGGTCGAGCGCTTGCGGGTGGTTGCCAACAGCCGGAACAGCTAGGCTTTCTGTTGTCGTTGAGCCGTCTTTGAGGTGTTGTTGCCGCCCTTTGGCTCTGCCCGTCTGCGTGGAGAATCTCTCGGAAAGCAGCTACAGTAGGGACGCAATGAATGTGGTTGCAGGTGGTGAGACAGTCTGGCAAAGGGCTTCGCCTGGGTATGCTGCTCCTCTGGGCTGGACTGGTGCCTGAGCGGCCGGTTTGGGCCAATTCCCAGCAAGCCCCTATTCCAGATCCGGTGCCGGCCACCCTCTCAGCCGCTTTGGATTTGGGCTTGGATGACCGAATTTTAGAAGACAGCCCCGTGTTGCGCCGCTGGCTGCAAAACCCGCCCAATCTCCTGGAAGAAATCCGCAACACGCCCGTCTTGCCCACCCGCTTGCAGGCCGGCTTTGAGTCCTCTTCGCACTGGCGAATCAGCCTGCAGGATTTGCGCCTGGGAGATCGCCTCACCCTCAGTGGTGACTATCGCCAATCTTCCGAACATCCCGAAGTGCGCCAGTACGGGTCGGAGATGCGCTACTTTCTGGCCCCCCTGGGATCCCCTTTTAATCTGGCGCCACAACTGGGGTATCGGGCTTTGGAACAAAAAAACCGCAGCCTCAGCGGAGTTAGCTATGGGGCTTTTGCCGTTTTGGCCTTGGCTCCCGGAGCTGCAGATTTGACCGGTAGCTACAGTTGGGTTGCCCCCCAGGAGCCGGAAGAAGGACAGGCCACCCTGGCGGAGATCACCGCTGCCTATGCCATTAGCCCTTCTTTTCGTCTTTCTGCTCGCTATAGCCTGCGCAACTCGACCTTGGATCGGGAGTTTAGCTTTGGCGTTGGGCTGGAGTGGATCCCATAGAGTGCGCCCTCACTCCTAGTCTCTCTCTTGGTGGAAGAGGGGAGCCAGGGATCGGCATGACTTGGATTGGGGTAATGGCTCCGACATCGACTCGATGGCCACTGCACAACTTAACCCGGCCAAGATCAGAGGCGCACCGCCCGCACAAAGGCCACCCAACCCAAGCTGAGATAACGCTCCAACTGCAGCCCCACCTGTTGAAGGTGCTCGCGCAACTGGGTTTCTGAGAAAAAATGAAGGCCGGTGGCTTCCAGCCATTGCTGCACCATCTGCCCCCATCCCTGTACCTGCTGGCTGTGCATCGAGACAAAGGCCCCTCCCGGTTTCAAGACGCGGGCAATTTCCCGCAAACAGGGATCCAAAGGCACTTCGTTCAAGGTGGCCCCGCTGATCACCGCCCCAAAAGTTCCAGAGGCGAGGGGAAGCTGTTCGGCTCGGGCCCGCATCAGGCTGTAGTGCTGCCAGTGGGGCTGTGCCTGTTGAGCGGCTTCCGCCAATACCCCTGCTGCATTGTCCAGGCCGATCACCGTCCGCTGCGGATCCCTGGCCAGAATCAAGCGGCTCCAGTACCCCCCGGCAGTGCCCAAATCCAAGATGGGATCCCCCTCCCCCACCAACTCGGCCAGCAGTTGACCCTCCCGCTCGCTGCCAAAGCTCTCTCCCGTCAGCAGCGACAGGGCCCAGGGCCGCCAGAGGCGATCGTAGCCCCAGGCAAACCCAGGCAGATGGGCAATGGCTTGGGCCGGCGTGAGATGCAGGTCCGATGAGCTGCCGATAAAATCCACAGCCCCAGAAGCGGTGATGGGGTAAATTTGGCCACAACTGGGACAATAAACCCGATCCGCCGCGGATCCCTGTTCCCGCCCTGGTGATTGGGTCAACCCTTCCCGACCGCAGCTCAGGCAGCGATAGAGGTGAACCGGCAAAGCAGAGAGCGAAGAGAGCATGCGACAGCCCAACGCAACCCAAAATCGCGAGGAAAAGGGGGCAGCTGCCGGGATCCAGCCCCAACAACCCCCCCAGTTGTCTATCTGGCAATGGAGATGGGATCCCCTAGACCAGCTTTGGACTCCGTCCCGCTTCCGCAAGTGGACTGGGCAGGCCGACCTTCTCCGGGATGGGCACATACTCTGAGACAATCGCCCGGAATTCGTCGCCATCCAGGGTTTCCCGTTCCACCAAGGTATCGGCCAATCGATCCAGCAGAGGGCGGTGCTCCAGCAAAATCTGCTTGGCCTTCTGGTAGCAGCTCTCCAGGATCTGCCGCACCTGGCGGTCGATCTTGGCGGCCACATCCTCCGAGTACTCGACGCGGTTCATCCAGCCGCCGCCCAAGAATACCTCGTTGTTGGGGGGATCCAACATCAAGGGCCCCAGCTCGGACATGCCAAAGCGGGTCACCATCTGCCGCACCAGATTCGTGTTCTGCTGTAGGTCGTTGCTGGCTCCGGTGGTCACTTCGGAGTAGCCGAAGACGATCTCTTCAGCCGCCCGACCGCCAAAGCCCACCACCACCCGATCCAGCAGCCAAGCGCGGCTGTACATGCCGGAGTCGATCTGCTCTTCGTTGGGCAGTTGCTGGGCAAAGCCACCCGCGCCGCCGGAGCGGGGAATGATGGTCACCTTGTTCAAGGGATCTGCATGGGGCAGCAGCGTCATCAGCAGGGCATGGCCGCACTCGTGGTAGGCGATCAGGCGCTTGCTCTTGCCGTCCAGAAGCGGCGGCTTGGTCAGGCCAATGGTGATGCGGTCAATGGCGTCCTCAATGTCTTGGTTGGTGATGGCCATGCGCTGACGGCGGGCCGCCAAAATGGCCGCTTCATTGAGCAGGTTGGCCAGATCCGCACCGGCAAAGCCAGGGGTACGGCGGGCAATCGCCTCCAGGCTGACCTCTTCCGCCAGCTTCTTGTTGCGGGCATGCACCCGCAAGATCTCGTAGCGCCCCTTGAAACTGGGCCGATCCACCGTAATCTGGCGGTCGAAGCGCCCCGGACGCAAGAGAGCGGCATCCAACACATCAGGGCGGTTGGTGGCGGCAATCACGATAATGCCGGTGTTGCCCTCAAAGCCGTCCATCTCCGTGAGCAACTGGTTCAGGGTTTGCTCGCGTTCGTCGTTGCCCCCGCCAATGCCGGCCCCCCGCTGCCGGCCCACCGCGTCGATCTCGTCGATGAAGACGATGCAAGGCGCATTCTCCTTGGCCTTCTTGAAGAGATCCCGTACGCGAGAGGCACCCACCCCGACAAACATTTCCACAAACTCAGAGCCGGACAGGCTAAAGAAAGGCACTCCTGCCTCGCCGGCAATGGCCTTGGCCAGAAGGGTTTTGCCCGTCCCCGGCGGCCCCACCAACAACACACCCTTGGGGATCTTGGCCCCCACCGCTGTGAAGCGCTCCGGCTTCTTCAGGAAGGTGACCACCTCTTGCAATTCTTCTTTGGCCTCTTCGATGCCGGCCACATCGTCGAACTTAACGCCGGTTTTGGCTTCCATCTGGAAGCGGGCCCGCGATTTGCCGAAGTTCATTGCCTGCCCAGGGCCGCCCGCTCCAGCACCGGCACGCCGCAGGAAAAAGAACAACCCTCCCAACAGCAACAGCGGGATCACCAGGTTGCCCAGAAGCGCCCAAAAGGCGCTGCCATTGCGGGTGGGTACCACTGCCACTTCGATCCCCTGCTCGGTGAGGCGGTCCACCAGTTGCGGTACGGTGTTGGGCAGCAGGTTCACTCGGTAGCGGGTGGAATGCTGGGTCTGGGGATCCACAGCCGTAACTTCAGCTACCAGATTGTTGTCCGTGAGGCGCACATCCGTAACCCGCCCCTCCTCGACGTAGCGCAAAAAGCGATCGTAGGTGAGGGCCGAGGCCAAAGCTGCATGGGCGGGTGCAGGCTGCAGCACCAGGCCGGATCCCTGCCAGAGACAAAAGCCCAGCAGGAGGGCGATCAGCCAGCGCTGGGGAGATAGAGGCTTGTTCATAGGGAAGAGAACGCTCGGTTATTAAAAGTCCTTTAACAAACTTAACCTGTCCCTCCTGGAAGGCACAACCCTACCCCCGCAAGGATGAGCTCCTGAGGGATCCCTGCCCCATCCGATGCCCGCCACAAGCCTGCAGTTAGGCCGAGCCGGGGGATCCCAGCCGATCCAGCCCATAGACGCGCCGCCACATAGAGTCGGCCAGAGAGGCCGGCAGCAGCCGCATCAGCCCCAACGCCACCTTGCCCCCTGTGAAAGCAGTGTAGCGGTCGGAAGGGTGAGGATCCGTCATCGCCCTCAAGATCGGCTCCACCACTTTTTCCACCGGCCAGGCCATTTTGTTAAACGAGCTGGCCAGATCGGCGGTCTTGTCCAAGATCGCTTTGTAGGGGCCATTGGGGTTGACAACGGCAGCAAAGGTTTCTTCCGCCACGCGGCCAAACTCGGTGGCTACCGGCCCCGGCTCGATCAAGATGACCTTGATGCCGAAGGGGGCCACCTCCACCCGCAACGCATCGCTGAGGGCCTCCACAGCAAACTTGGTTGCGTTGTAAACGCCACTGAAGGGCATCGACATCTGGCCGGCCACCGAGCTGAGGTTGAGGATGCGGCCACTGCCCCGTTCCCGCATTTGGGGCAAGAGGGCACGGGTGAGGGCGTGCAAGCCAAATACATTCACCTCAAACTGGCGCCGCATGGCCGCCACATCCACCTCTTCCACCGGCCCCATCTGGCCATAGCCGGCGTTGTTCACCAGGATATCCACCCGGCCAAAGTGATCCAGAGCCTTTTGGGCCAGCGCCTCCACCTGGGCCGTATCGGCCATGTCGGTGGGCACCACCAGCGCCTCCGCTCCCCGACTCTCCACCAAGTCTTTGACGTTTCGCAGCAGCCCTTCCCGGCGGGCCGCCAGCACCAAGCGAGCCCCGCGTTTGGCCGCCTCCAGAGCGACTGCTTCCCCAATTCCAGCAGAGGCACCAGTAATCAGCACCACTTGATTGGCAAGTGAAGGCATGGTTTCCTTGATCCAAACTCTTCAACATCCTAGAAGAACGACTGGGATCCCTGGAGAGGGGCAGCTCCGTCTTCCGAACTTCTGGATTCGGCATCCGGTATTATGGCTATGATGGGGTGAGCCCAAAAAACAGCCGGGACAAAGCCCGATGGACAAGCTTCCTCTTGGGCTGAGGTCTTGCGGCGCTTTGACCAAAGTCTAAAGTGTAGAGAATGGGGTATAGGGTGCAGCGACTGTGAAGTACTTCTGCAGACGAATTGGCCGATGTCGATCTCTGTCGCCGGAAGAGC
>NZ_JANSIH010000266.1:0-648 GCF_047462075.1 Synechococcus sp. R55.2 | reverse complement strand
AGCTATTCCTTCGGTATTTTTAAGTGAACTGCCCCAAGAGTTAATCGAATTCGACAGACGCGGAGCCGTTTCTCGACAGCTCTCCCACGGCAGTGGACTGTCCCTTTCAGATGCACCCAAGGCCAGGCCCAATCGCCGCCAAAGCCGTTCAGAACAGTGGGCGATTGGAGATCGTTTGCAACATCCCCAATTCGGACAAGGCCAGATTACCCATGTGTTCGGCAGTGGTGAACGGGTCACGATTGCGGTGAGGTTTCCCGCTATCGGTCAACAGAAAATCTTGGATCCCCGTATCGATCCTATTCAAAAGCTTAGCTAGGCGGCTGAACTCGGAAGGGCTCCAGCGATGAAGAGAGGCAAAGGGAAGTGCTGTAGAAGTCCGTAGCTCATTCGAGATTGCCTTGCCGTTGACGTCGTTGGTGATCCCTTGCTTTATATGTGTTTGCTTTATATGTGTTGCTGCACGACGGGGAAAGCAAAACCTCAGCTCCCCCTTTCCCTGATTTGACCGTTGCCCAACCCTCGACCTTACCTCTGCCCCCTCGTCACTAATTGCTTGTAATTGCTTGACTACCCGGTCTTGGGATCCCTCGCCAGGCTTAACCCAGTCGGCTGGGACTGAGTTGTCTCGGCTCTGTCCGGTACCAG
>NZ_JANSIH010000265.1:0-648 GCF_047462075.1 Synechococcus sp. R55.2 | reverse complement strand
CTTCCAATCCCACAGCTTTCTCACAACATTTGGGCTTGTTTTGATCCGCACACAGGAACAAGTGCCACTGATAGGTTGGAATAGAGGCCGGATGGGAATTTTGACCTGAGGATCCGGTCGGCGATGGGAGATCCGGGATAGGGGAAGAAGCGGCAGGGCGCGACATAGAGGCTTGGGCTTGGCTACAGTTGCATTATCCGCTCCGAAAGACCTACACAACACTGAACAAAACTAAGCTTTTGTCTAGTGTTGTTGCTTTCTTCCTGCTTCAGCGACCCTTGACTAGCGGTAGGTTTTAGACCTACCACCCCGCCAGAGGAGTCTCCATAGGCGTCAATTCCCCCAGAGCTTGGAGTATGTCGCTTGTTGTTCAACACCAACTTGGCCTTAAACCCCAAGAGCACAGAGCTACCTACCGGCTCTCTAGATACTAGCACTAGATACTGGCAGGTGTTGGAAGATATGGCTCCATAGCGTTCGTACCTTAGGGTGTGCAGAACTGTTCAGCAAAGTGAGGACTCCGTCCCGCTATCGCGAGCAGTCAATCGGCGATTAGAGGCAGCCCCTGTTCTCTAGGTTCTTGCCAATGCTGATGGATAACCCCAAGCAGCGACTGTTTCTTGCTCTGCTTCCCCCTCCGGCCCTGCA
>NZ_JANSIH010000264.1:0-650 GCF_047462075.1 Synechococcus sp. R55.2 | reverse complement strand
CGAGGATCTGGATCCGTCAGTTGGTTTGGCCGGCTCTCAGCAGCCGGTTCTGGTTTGGGGGAGGTGGACTCTGCAGTAGGTTGGGCCGGGATCCCTGTGTTACGGAGATCTCGGTTGGGGTTCAATTCGTTTTGCACCTTTCCACCTCTCCCCACAGCCACATGCCAACAGAAGCCCACCGACACTTTTCTACTTCCCTCAATCAATAGCCCATCTCTGGATAGAGGGGGAGTTGTCGATGTCCAAACGCGACCGCTGTGGCAGGGCAAAGCTGTGTTGGCTTATACGGACTTCGGGTATTTCGACGCCTACTCTTTTTGCTGAGGGCAATGCTTTGAGTCACCTGGGCTCACGAAAAGCTGGCTCATGATCCTTCGAACAAGACTTGTGGAGCGGGTTTATGCTTGTTACTCAGCAACCTGTCCTGAGGCGGTTTTGGTACCCTGTGATCCCAGTATCAGCTCTGGAAGCCGGCCCACAAGCTTTCACGCTGCTGAAGACCCCTTTGGTGCTTTGGCTCAATGAGTTGGGGCAGCCCTGCGCCGTCTTGGATCGTTGCTGCCATCGCTCGGCCCAACTTTCCAAGGGGGTCGTCTGCAATGGCCACATCCGCTGCCCCTATCACGGCTGGGAATTTGACGGCTCTGGCA
>NZ_JANSIH010000263.1:0-651 GCF_047462075.1 Synechococcus sp. R55.2 | reverse complement strand
ATACCCCCCCGCTTTTAGGCAGGGGATTCTTGTTACTGGTTCTGCGACAGCACTTACTTCATCCGGTTGCCCCTCAAAAGCAGCGGTGCTTATCTCCCCAGTCGTTCCCCCAAGCGCTACGCGCGGGGCGGTTCCCTTATGCCCTAAGGTACCGTTCCATTCCACTCCAAGCATGTGCAGCCGCCGCTTCAGGATGTTCAGAGCTGCGTTCTGGTCCCTGTCCAGCTCAAACCCACACTTAGGACAGACATGAGTTCTTGTGGATAGGGTCTTTACTACCCTATGCCCACAGTTACTACAGTCCTGCGTGGTGTACTGCGGTGGTACAGCTACCACCGCTTTATCCCACACCTTGCCGTAGTAGTCTAACCACTGGGTGAATAGGGACCAACTAGCATCATGGATGGATTTAGCCAGATGACGATTCTTGACTAGGTTTTTCACCTGCAAGTCTTCATACGCCACGACGTCGTGAGACGCCACCACGCACCGGGCCTGCTTGATTGCCCAGTCTCTACGCTGGCGTTGCACTTTCAGATGCACTTTCCCTAGTCGCTTTCTTTGCTTGTGGGAGTTCTGGGATTGGGATTTTGCCCCTATCCTGAACTTCCGACTTAATCTGCGCTGGGGCTGCTTCAACCTCCTTTCGCT